>NC_015275.1:0-140000 GCF_000178835.2 Cellulosilyticum lentocellum DSM 5427 | reverse complement strand
AATTGCTTGTGCGTGGTTTCTATTATAAAGTTCTACAGCCCAATTTAATTTAACAACGCCATATAAGTTTAGTATACTTATAATATGTCTTCTCATAGCGCTATTTAGTTTTATTTTTTCCATAATAGGAACCATATCTATTTTTTTATAAGCATCTTTAACTAAATCTGCTACTATTAACTGGCGCTTTTTATCAACTTCTATAAATTGTACTAACTCTAATTCCATCAAGTTGTAATAGCATTCTAATTCATCGTCATTATCTATTATCTTATTTTGATTAAAAAGTGCTTCGAAATTTTTAATATCTATTTCATCTAACATAGGTAGAATCTCTGGCATCTTTTGAGGAATTGCTTCAAGTAAAGCTTCTATTAATTCCGCTTTTTTTAATTTGTATGCTCCTTTGATTCCATATAATTTAGCTATTTGTTCTAGCTCCTTTTTTCCATATGATAATTCCATTACTGTCTCCTCTTTAAATCCTACAATTTCACAAAGTATTTTCATTCTAACATATTATATCTCTATAATCAAAAATCCCTTATAGGATGTTTTTGGAATCTCATCTTATAAGGGACTTTATTAAGTGCACAAATTATTCACATGCATTACTAATAATATAGTTTACATCAACCACTCTATTGTTAGAACCATTGAGCTCTGCTATGACAGCATCAAATATAAAATCTATAACTTTCTTTGTATCACAGGCATAGAGCATAACATTCTCCCCTGTTACAGTTTCTAATACCAGGCTATAAATTATTATATCTGCACGATGTGTGAATTCTATATATAATTTACATCCTTCATAAAGCACTCTTTCTTTTAAAATTAGCATTGTATCTCCCCCTCATCTTACGTTTAATATAGTTCTATGGTATCACATTTTTTAAGTTATATATATCCTATTCTTTATATTAAACTTACTTTTTTTAATCTTAAATCCTACTATAAATTAATCAATTTGTCATTGGAAACTTAATACTCATACATCTGCTAAGAGAATAGAAATAGAACGTTTACATTTCTCCCTTTTTACACTTACAATAGTATATAATTTTCAGATATAAATTGTTTTTCCACAGATTTATGTTAAACAAACGCCACTTATCCACTGGTTATCCACATTTCCTCTCTGTTATGCACAATTGTATACAATCGCATTCTTAAAGTCTTTCTTTAATATAAAGTGGTTCTTTAACCATTTAAAGTATTACTTTTATTAGTTTAATATCTAACTTAAATAACTTTAGTATCAATCAAAGCATCATGTTTATAGCTATGATTTGCCATACTTTATAAGTGCAAACTTAATAGCAGTATACGTAACTTCTTCAGGTAACATTTCTTTAATCGGTTTAAGCAGGGTAGCACCACACTCTTCAATAGCTTCTATAATTTGTTCCTCATATTCTGATGGTATAAACTGTGTAAAATCTATCGGTAATCCTTCTTGGACACATTTTATAAGATGATTTTCCACTGTCATCTGAGTAAGATTTCTTTCATCAGCTATTTCATGAATTCCCTTTCCCTGCATATAAAGCTCATAGGTTAATTTATGACTATCTCTAGGTGATGATTTCTTTGGTATGGTATTTCCATCTAAAGTAGCTTCTCCCTCCAGATTAGATAGTGGTTCGGAATGTTTCTTACTTAATGAAGCTAACGCTTTACTAATATCTATATTATTCTCATCTACATAAGTTTTAATAATGGCTATAAAGTCTTGGCCATATTTGTTTAACTTATGTTCTCCTACTCCTGATACTTGAAGAAGTGCTTCATCTGTTGTAGGATATCTACTGCTCATTTCCTTTAAAGTGGTGTCTGGAAATACCATAAACGGCTGAATATGCTGTTTATGAGCAATATCATATCGTATACTTCTAAGTTTCTCAAATAAAACTAGGTCTACCTTTGCATCTAATCCAGATCTACTTCTTACTGGGGTTGTTTCTTTGACTAAAATACGCTTAATGGTGACTGGCTTTTTTCCCTTTAATACTTCATAACTCGCTTCTGTAAGCTGGATAATAGGATATTGGGTGCCTACTAATTGTAAATAGCCCTCTGCTACTAAAAATGAGATTAATTCTTTAATTGTATCTTTTGGATAGTCCTTCATTACCCCATAAGTAGTAAGTTCATTAAATTTGAAGCTTTTGATTTTTTGAGTATTTGATCCCTTCAGTACATCTGCTACCTGAGTACTACCAAAACGTTCTTTCATTCGTTTAACGCAACTCAGGATTTTTTGTGCTTCTACTGTGATGTCCGATTCTTCCGTATCATTATTACAGCTACCACAATGATGACAATCTTCTTCTAGGGTTTGCTGACCAAAATAATTTAAAATATAGTTTCTAAGACAACTTTCAGTATTACAGTAATCAACCATGCTATTTAACTTGTCATATTCTATTTGTCTACCCAATCCATTAGCATTTTCAATTAAATAACGATTAGTCATAATATCTTGTGTACCAAAAAGTAAAATACACTGTGCTTCTTCTCCATCACGACCCGCACGACCTGCTTCTTGATAATAGCCTTCCATATTCTTAGGCATATTATAATGTAATACGAATCTTACATTTGGTTTATCTATCCCCATTCCGAAGGCATTAGTCGCAATCATCACTGATACTCTATCATATAAAAAGTCATCTTGATTGCTACTTCGCTCAGCTTCACTTAAACCCGCATGATATTTTGTACATGGTAAACCTAGCCTAAGTAGTCTTTCATAGAGATCATCTACGCCTTTTCTAGTTGCACAGTAAATCACACCACTTTCACCAACATGTTCTCTTAGATACATTTCAGTTTCGTGAAGTTTATTTTCTGGCTTTCTTACTTCAAAATAAAGGTTAGGTCTATCAAAACTACTGGTTAACTCAAATGGTTTATTGAGTTCTAAAAGCTTAATAATATCTTCTTTGACAAGGGGCGTCGCTGTTGCTGTAAAAGCGGCTACAATTGGTCTCTTAGGAAGAGCGTAAAGTATTTGACTAACTCTTCTATAACTAGGTCTGAAGTCATGTCCCCACTGACTCACACAATGGGCTTCATCCACTGCAACCATAGAAACAGGAACCTCCCTTATTAAATCCATAAAACTCTCAGTCTCTAGACGTTCTGGTGCTACATATAAAAGCTTGTATGCTCCCATTCTAGCATTGGCTCTAATTTCTCTAAATTCTTTTGTACTTAGAGTGGAATTAATAAGCTCTGCTTCAATGCCGTACTCTTTAAGTGTATCTACTTGATCTTTCATCAAAGAAATAAGAGGAGAAATAACAATAGTCACTCCATCCAATAAAAGTGCTGGTACTTGATAGCATATGGATTTTCCCCCACCAGTTGGCATAATCCCTAATGCATCTTTGCCTGATAAGATAGCCTGAATCAATTCTTCTTGCCCAGGTCTAAAGGCATCATAACCATAATATTTCTTTAGTATATTTAATGGATTCATTTTACTTTCTCCTTCTTTTCTCTATTTATTGTTTCGAAATACTCTACTCTCACCCATTCTTAACAGTATAATCCACGTCTCTGAATGTGCCATAATCTTAAATATAGCCTTGTTCTCTATTTATCCATTATAACCATAATGACACACCACTTAAACATATAAACTTTTTCCCTCTATTTTATATTGTCCTATTCATTATTTACTATCACCGGTGAATTGTACAGCTCTCCTAGATTAAATAAAACACTCATTTGACTACTTTATAAATTTTATTATAACGGTCACTTCTATTTTTAATCATTAAAATTCGCTGTATTGCTTGCTTCACAATTTATTTTATTACTTATTTTCACTATATAAAAATTCAAAAATATTTTTCACTTAGAATTCTTGATGATTATTTTAAAGCTATTTCTATTTCTTTACTTTAATTCCATAATAATTCAATTGACACTAATCACTTTACATAATATTATATTTACATATGAATATAATTGCTTATCACGAGTGGCGGAGGGACTGGCCCTATGAAGCCCGGCAACCTGTATAATATCAAGGTGCCAAATCCAACAGTAAACAAACTGGAAGATGAGTATAGACCGGTCAAAGCCTGAGTTTATACTCAGGCTTTTTTGCGTTTAAAGGAAATCATCTATTTTAGAAACAGGAGACACAATGAAAAATAACAAAACACTTTCTATACGTACAATTGTAGCCATAGGAATTGGATCAGCAGTCTTTTTAATCTTAGGACGTTTTGCTTCTATTCCTACGGGGATTCCCAATACAGAAATTCAAACAGCTTATGCTTTTTTAGCATTAATGGCTGTGCTTTATGGCCCTCTAGCTGGTGCCTCTATTGGATTCATCGGACATACATTAAAGGATATTACAGCTTATGGGTCCCCATGGTTTAGCTGGATTATTGCTTCGGCTGTAGTTGGACTCATTATTGGTTTTTCAGTCAAAGCCTTAAAACTTCAAGATGGCTATTTTGGTAAAAAACAACTTATCCTCTTTAATGTGTTCCAAGTTATAGCAAATGGAATGGCTTGGGGGATTGTTGCTCCTACTTTAGATATACTCATTTATGCCGAGCCAAGTAATAAGGTTTATATTCAAGGAGCAGTATCTGGAATCTCTAATATTATAACTATCGGCGTATTAGGTTCTATTTTATTAGCTTCTTATGCTAAAACTAGAATCAAAACCGGAAGTTTAAAACTTGAAGACTAATATAACTTGCGTTCTAAATGTCTATTACAACTTCAAAGCTGTTTACATTTAGAGCTCATTATCCAGAGGCTACAGTTTATAATATTGTATCTTGAAGATGATTAAATATTATGAGCGATAGTCAATAGATACAGAAAGGAACAACTATGAAAAAATCTGTTATTGAATTTAATAACTTTAGCTTTCAATATAGAGTACAATATGAACCTACTTTAAAAAACATTAACTTAACTATTTATGAAGGTGAAAAGGTACTCATCTTAGGTCCTTCTGGTTCAGGAAAAAGTACCTTAGGTGCTACTTTAAATGGCCTTATTCCTTTTAGAGCAGAAGGTACATCAACTGGTAGTTTAAAAATCAATGGTAAAGAAACTGCCACTCTTAGTTTATTCGAACTTTCTCAAATGGTGGGGACGGTTCTTCAAGATCCTGATAGTCAGTTTATTGGACTTACTGTAGGCGAGGATATGGCCTTTAGCCTAGAAAATAAATGTATCGCACAAAATGAGATGAAGAAAAAAGTAAGTGAAGTAGCTTCTATTGTAGAGGTAGATGACTTTCTAAATGTGGCACCTCACTCTTTATCTGGCGGGCAAAAACAACGTGTTACTTTAGGCGGTACCCTTGTAAGTGATGCCGATATCTTGCTTTTTGATGAACCTTTAGCTAACCTCGATCCAGCTACTGGTGAAAAGGCTATTGACCTAATTCATCAAGTACATGAGCAGACTGGTAAGACTATTATTATCATCGAACATCGTTTAGAAGATGTTTTACATCGACCTATAGACCGTATCATCGTTATGAACCAAGGTCATATTCTATTAGATACAACCCCAAATCGATTATTTAAAGAAGATACCCTTAAACAAAATGGTATTCGTGAACCACTTTATATTACAGCACTTAAGTATGCGGGATGTGATCTTAAAGCTTTTGATAAAGTTGAACCTTTAGATCAAATTAATCTTAAAGGATGTAAAGAAAAACTTGAAGCTTTTATGAATAATACATTAGAAATTAAAGACAAAGTTAATGATGATGTGCTACTTGAATTTGAAGAAGTTAACTTTAGCTATGATAGAAGTAAAGCTTTACTTAAAGATATTAACTTAAAACTTTATAAGGGTGAGATACTAAGTATCGTAGGCAAAAATGGCGCTGGTAAGTCTACACTTTCAAAACTGATTTGTGGTTTTTATAAACCTACTAAAGGTAGACTACTCCTTAAAGGACAGGATATGAAGCACTTAACCATTAAAGAACGCTGCGAATCTATCGGTGTTGTACTTCAAAATCCAAATCAAATGATTTCTAAACCAATGCTTTATGATGAAGTTGCACTTGCGCTTCGTAATCAAGGTTTACCTGAAGCCGAAGTAAAAGCTCGAGTTTATGAAACACTTAAAGTATGTGGTCTCTATCAAATGCGTCATTGGCCTATTTCAGCCCTGAGCTTTGGCCAAAAGAAACGTGTAACGATTGCTTCTATTTTAGTAAGTAAACCCGAAATTCTTATTTTAGATGAACCAACTGCCGGACAAGACTTTAAGCATTATACAGAGATGATGGAATTCTTGAAGTCACTTAATGATGACGGCATTACAATCATCATGATTACTCATGATATGCACTTAATGTTAGAGTATACAGACCGTGCTATTGTTTTAGCTGATGGTAAAATTTTAGCTGATGATACTGTGACTCATGTGCTTACAACTTCAACCATCATTACACCAGCTCATCTTAAAGAGACTTCTTTATATTCACTTGCAGTTAAAGTAAAACTTGAAGACCCTAAAGCTTTTGTTCAAAGCTTTATTAAAGAAGATAGAAGGAGAAGAAATCTATGCCAAATGTAACACTCGGATATCTTGAGGCAGATTCCCCTATTCACCGTTTAACTGGAGCTACTAAACTAATCTGTTTAATTTTTTGCTCCTTAACTGCTATGCTTACTTATGATACAAGAGTATTAGCTATGTTACTTATATTGAGCTTAATTTGCTTTAAAGTATCTCAGATTAAGTTTAAGGATGTGGCTTTTGTAGTTTACTTTATATTAGCCTTCCTTTTAATTAATAATATTGCTATTTTTATTTTTTCACCTATGGAAGGTTGTAAGATTTATGGTAGTACTACAGTATTATTTAAAATAGTAGGGCCTTATACCGTAACTGTAGAGCAATTATTCTATCAGCTCAATGTAACACTTAAGTATTTTGCAGTTATTCCAATTGCTTTATTATTCATTGTAGCTACTCACCCAAGTGAATTTGCTGCTTCTTTAAATCATATCGGAGTAAGCTATAAACTTTCTTATGCAGTAGCTATTGCCCTAAGATATATTCCAGATATCCAAAGAGATTATAGAGAAATTGCTTTTGCCGCACAAGCAAGAGGAATTGATCTATCTAGTAAAGAAAAACTAACAAAACGTATTAAAAATATGAGCACCATTTTGATACCACTGATTTTTAGCAGCTTAGAACGTATTGAAACCATTAGCTGTGCTATGGAACTGCGTTCTTTTGGAACTCAGAAGAAACGTACTTGGTATAGCAGTAGGCCTTTTGTTAAAAGAGATTATATTGCTATTGTAGGAGTCGTTCTAATATTTGCTCTTTCTTTATGGATGACTCTAAAAAATGGTGGGCGCTTCTATAATCCTTTTGTATAAAGTCATTAAAAGAATTTATTCAGAGGCATAATAGCTTCTCACTGACTATATAAATACAGGTTGCCTCAAGATTTTGAGGCAACCTGTATTGTGTTTTGTTTTATATTATCCACAATTTGTTTTGTTTTAATAAGTACTTATCCCCTTTTTCTTTAGTTTTCCACTGAATAACTTGCACTCACTGCTCCGCTTACAAAAACTATTATATATATCTTTTTGTAAGGTAAATTATAGAACAGCATTTTTTCTAACCTATTAAGTCCAATATATCCATTACAAAATGAATACAAAAGAAATGATACACCTTACTCCTCTAACTTTATATATCCTGTAAAGGTAGTAATATTAAATAACCTTACTAGATATTTTCAAACTTGCTAAGCTAGGAGTTCATTTCTCCTTGCCTCTCTCTGTAGATCATTAAGCTTTATTATTATCTTCTCTAGCATTTGCCTATTTAACTCACATAAGCTTTCATCTAGTTCAAACGGGCTTCCATTAGTAATAGCATTCATACCTAAGCATGCAAAACATGCTGTATGTGCAAAGCACTTACTGCACTTCTCATTTTCTATTTTATTAAACTTTAAATATCTATTTATCATATATTCAAATTGTTGCTCATCTAATACATTCTCGTTATAAATAGATCCTCCCCACTCATCTTTCATATCTGTTAATACAGAACAGGGGTAAATATCACCATTGGTACTAACAGATAATGCATTAATGGCTGCATCACAAATATACTTAGATGGTGTCTTTTTAGTCAGTGACTCCAAAATACAATCTAAAAAAGTATACGATAGCCCCTCTCCTTTTTCCGAAAGCGCCTCATCAATAGCATCTAAAAATTCATCTAGATTATCTAACATTAACTCCTTAATTGGTTCCCTTTGATTACATCCCATGGGGACAATATGAATATCTACATCCCCAATCTGTTGCTTAATACTTCTTACAATATCCATAACCTTCATTTGATTTTCCTGATGATACTTATGATAGGTTACCTCTATACTTGCTGGCTGTGAAGTGTATTGTTGAAGCTTTCTAATATTGTCCATAACAACTTGAGCCGTACCTTCTCCATTAGCAAATACTCTTGCCACATCTTGTGCTTCTTTGGTGCCATCAAAACTAATAGTTACTTGGATATCATACTTGTTAATGAGTTCAATCAATTCATCTGTTACTTGTGTACCATTAGTAACCATTCCTAAATATGTTTTTTGCCCTGTCTTTTCATTTTTTTCATATACATACTCACATACATACCTGATAACTTCCATATTTTGAGTAGGTTCCCCTCCAAAAAGAGCCACTTTTTCAATGGTATCAAAATGATTAAAAAATATCTCTAATGCGCGATGTGCCGTCTCTTGCGTCATTATTTGCCTAGATGAATGGTATTTACCTCCATTTGCATAACAATATTTACATCTTAAATTACAATCGTTACTTATATTTAATGATAATTTTTCAAGGAATAGTTTTTTAGTACTATATTCATCAACTAAATAATCATTATCTCCCAAACACACTCGTATCTTTTCATTAAATGCATCATACTGGTCCTCACTTATCTCTAATCTAGAAATAATACTTTCCCTGCTCACCCCTTCTTCTACTGCATTAATAAAATCTTTCATGGTTTCATTCACAACAAAATACCTTAATGTTCTTGGAAAATATGCTATTGTGCATGAGTCTTCTTCTATATAATGGACCCTCATAAGCTACATCCTTTCTTTAAATCATAAATTAATAGGCAGTTTAGTTAAAGTATTTTTACTAAACTGCCTTACCATTAAGCTCTATAGATTGTCTTTTTTAAATTCTTTTAATAGTTGGTGAAACTGCATAAAGTGCCATGATGGGTGGTCTTTTACTTATTACTTCTTTGATTACGTCAATAATAAAGAAACCTCCATCTAACTGCATTAACTCTTCATCTGTTAATGATTTAAGTACTTTTTCATCTTCTTTCATTTTATTTCCCTCCTTATATGTTTAAAAAAATTATTAACTGCTTTACTACTTATTATACCCTCTTAACAATGCCACTAAGCGGTGGAAATGTTATTATAGGTGGCTTTGTTGGAATTTTAGAAATTCCTCCAAGTCGAGGTGGTACTATAGTTAAGATATTTCCTCCGGAGATTTCTTGTAATTCTTGAATTACAATTTCATCCATAATTAATTCTTTTTTCTGCTTATTTTCCATTTTAAACTCCCCTTTATCAACTCGATTTAGTATTACTTTTTAAGAACCTTAAATATAAAATCAATAATAGGTTTGGGATTCGGTCTAATAGCATATAATAATGTTACCATTGCACCTTTTGCTACAGCTGATTCTATAAAACCCCCAGTTAACTCCATAAGTTCTTCATCTGTTAAAGCCATTATAAGTTTTTCATTCTGTTTCATATTTTCTCCTCCTCTCTCTAATGTTTATTTTTAACTTTCCAATATTTCATATTGATTAATATTGAAAATTAAAAATCCATAAGTTATTCTTAGGACACCCCTAATTTTTCATTAAACATTTGTTGATAAGTTTTAAACTCTTTATATTTTAGTGTTGTTTCTTTAATAAGTGTTTTAGCTTCCTCTTCATAATTGTTTTCAACTAAAATAACTGCCAAATCATAATAGGGATCTAGAAAGCTATGATCTGTGTACTCAATAGCCTTTTTTAAATGCTCTATTCCTGCTTCTACTTCTCCCATCTTAGCTAATGCTAAGCCTAAGCCTTTCAAAGCATATACATCCTTTGGATTCACCTTCAAAATAACCTCATTGCATCTTTTAGATTCCTCGTAATTCTCCAACATAAACTGAATATACCCGTAATTTTTTTGTGCCTCTATATCATTAGGTTCATACTCTAAATACAGACTTAATGCAGTTTCTGCTAATTGATGCTTTTCATTGAGTAAGAATTTCATTGCTTTCTCCAAAAGCTCAGATGGATTCTCTACATTTCTTAATACAGCTTCTGCTTGATCCATTACCATCCCATATGAACAATATTTATTCTCTTCATAGATACTGCCCTTATGAACTAATCTAGAATTAGTACATCCACCTTTACAGATTGCTCCGTATCTACATTTTTTGCAGTGACCTTTCAGCTTGTCCTTAGTTAATTGACGATTCCAGCTAAAAGCATCTTCTCTTTCCCAAATAGAGCGTAATGATTCACTTCTTATATTGCCTTCTATTAATTCCTTATCTCTAATAGATACGCATCCTATAATATCTCCATTGTGTAGAATGCCAAGATTATATCTTCCCGCTCCGCATCCATCCCAACCATATCCTAAGTTCCCCGAGTTTTTCTCCCTAACTATCAATTCCTTAGCATTGAAATAACCTATACAATCAGCTAAGTCAATAATGATATCGCCCTTTTGAGTTTCTTCATAGGCAAAATCAATAATTTCATTGATTATTTGCGGTGGAGTCACTAATTCTTTATGATGCGCCATATTCCCCATTGGTAATCCAATTTGAAGTTGCCATCTTTCAACGCCTTTATCTATTAGAATCTCTTTTATTTGATGTAATTCATGTATATTCTTATTATGAATTGTAGTAATGGCTGCTGTATGTACAGAAGTATGCTTTAAGTATTCAAATGCCTTCATGGAACGCTCAAAAGAACCTTCTTTTCTAATATAGTCATGACTTTGTTGAAGTCCATCTATACTAATTGCTATAGTATTAATGCCTGCCTCTTCTGCCTTGCAGGCCTCTTCTTCTGAAAATGCCCAACCGTTTGTTATCATATTGGGTACAACACCATTTTCATTTAATGCCTTCGCTATTTTATGCCAGTCGTTTCTAGTAGTAGGTTCTCCCCCTGATAATGTAATCCATTCTAAACCTAATTCCCCTATTTCAGCACATAAGGTTAAGGCTTCGTCTGTACTTAATTCTCCTTGTAATGCTGATGTGCAGCTAGATCCACAATGCTTACATTGCATATTACACCCCATGGTAATTTCCCACACTGCTGTGATTGGTTTTTCCATTGTTTTCCCCCATATCTTATATATAAAAAATAAATCAGTAAATCATCCAACCCTGCTTATCTTTAGTTATTACCCATCTACTTATAAAGTGGTTTAATATCATAGCCTTTTTCTTTCAGTTGATCTAACACTGTTCCCTCTACTGTAAAGTGTCCTGCTCCCACAACTACAAAATATGTATTTTCTCCTTCTTGTTCTAACATCTTTGCTATTTTTTCTGCCATATCTTTATCTCTGACACCAAATAACATTTCTGATAGTTCATCACTATCCCCTTCCATCAGTTTTGCATAACTAGCCTTAAATCCTTCAATATCTCCTGCAATCCAATCTTGTTGCCACTCAGCTATTAAATCTACTTCGCTTATTTCTTCCTCAGTTGCTGGATTTAAAATACTATCAAGTACTGCATTTAAATAATCCTCTTGATATTCGGCTGATAAATTATCAAAAAGCTTTCCTTGGTAAATAAGTCCTTCTAATTCCACAGTCCTTTTTTCTTCACCCATACCCCTTAGTAAAAAGTACATATCTACGCCTTGTGTTGCAGCTTCTTGTGCACCTTCTATTGTTCCAGTTTGGCTCGTACTGATTACATTTAAATCATTCGCAATGCTCCATGGTTTAAATTGCTGCATTTGATCTATAGGGAGTTTAAACGTAGTGAGTACTTTTACTAGCTTATCATAAGTTTCTTTTGAAACATGATCTTTAATAGTTGTTCCATCAGCATACATTGCCATCTGTATAAATTGGTTCATTTGCTCATTTTGAGTAAGTATATTAGCTTCCACCACAAGAGTATCCGCCTTACTAAATGCTTCCTTTAAAGTATTGCTCAGTGGATACATTTCTGATGTACCTACATGAATAGAGCCTAATAGATAAACAGTATTACCGCCTTTTTTTGCTTGCCAAGCAAAACCTTTTGCCCCAGCATCCAATCCTTTGTAAGTATGTTCAACAAATCTTATGGCTAATACTACAGCTTGCTGGGTTGTACATACACTATCTAGTTCTAATCCTTGTTTGGTTCCTGACAAAAGCCCTTGTTGCTTAAAGTAATCCACGCCACTACTATCCTCTATACCCTCATACTTTGCTAAAGTAGCAAAAAGTGCTTCTATTACACCTCTTCTTGTTAGAGGATTATCAATTGGTTCTTTTATATAATCTTTTTTTACTTTTAATTCTAAAGATGCAAACTTATGATCAACCCCCTGTAAAAGGCTTTGTAGCTTCTCTGTTGTGATTTGTTCTTGGAAGCCGTCATAGTACCACTCCATAGGAAAAATCCCATAATTTTCTCCCTCATTAAGTGTCCATAGGGCCCATTTGCTGATTTGTGGTGTTTGTGGATCATTGGCATAAGTAGGTACAATAGTTGTTATGATTATGCATAAACATAGTAGCCATATATTTATTTTTTTCTTTAATTGTAAAGTTTTCATTTTCTTCCCCTTTTCTATTTACTCATTTTTAGATTTAATTTCTTATCCTTTCTCACATTAAAGTTAATATAACTCAATGTGAATAATTCCAGTTGCTCATTGTTAATCCATTAGATTTATTTTCTCCAATAAATAAAACAATATTTTCTTTCGCTCAGTAATGACATGTGCTTCACAAGTCATACCTATTTTTATTTCTGCTGGTTCATTTTTATAGCTATACACAGTTTCATTACTAATGCTTCCTTCTACAATGTAGCCACTTATTCCTTGGGCGTCACTTACCTTAGCATCTGAAGATATATTTCCTATAGTTCCTTCAAGTTGCCCATATTCCTTATATGGTAAGGCATCAAACTTGTATTTAATTTGATCTCCAATCTTAAGACCAGCTATCTCACTATTAGGCATAAAAATTTCTATCTTATACATAGTGTCATTTATAGGGATAATGGTTGCAATATCTGTTCCTGAAGCTATAAGGTCCCCCGTACTTACTTCCTGAGTTATATGAACCGTTCCATCTATAGGTGATTTAATAGTACAGTTTGCAATAGCTAGCTGAGTACTTTCTAATTCTCTTTTTTGTGATTGGTACAAAGCCTCTTGTTCTTCTATTTGATTATAAAGTTCAACTAGAGCATCTGTTTTATACTTTTTTAGAGCCAATTCCCTTTGTGCTACATTAGTCTGTGTAAGACCATCATCTATAATCAGTTTGTTCATCTCTTGCTCTGCTAACTTCTTATTACTTTCTATTTGCTTCATTTCATCTTGTACACTTTTAAGAGTAGCTGTCTTTAGCTGAACTAATTCATTCTCTGCCAATTCTAAAGCTTCTTTAGAAGCCTCATACTCTTTCTCTGCTACAAGATCATTTTCCTTTAATTCACTATTAAGGCTATAGGTAAACTGTTTATCCACAATGTTTTTTTGAAGCTGTTTTATTTTAATAAGATAGTTATTAAAGTCTAGCGCATATGTACACTGTTTATCTGTAAATATGTTTTGTCCTTTTTCTATTGATTGCTGATACTGTTTAAGTTTTTCATAATCCTCCATATATTCATTTATCTTTTCTTGGTAACCTTCTTTGCTAAACTTTGTTTGCGTTGTTGCGATCTCATCTGTTTTATTTTGAATGTTTACATTGTTACTAAGACTCATATAGTCTTGTTTGTATTTAACATAACGCTGATAATACTCTATTTCTGTATCCTGTGAAAAAAGATTAGCATCTTGTTCTATGCTACTTTCGAGCTTTTTTAGTAAATTTAGCCTTTGCTCCGTATCTTTTAATACTTCCTCTGCTTGCAAGCGTTTAATCTCCAAATCGTCATAGACAATGGTAAAAAGTACATCTCCTTTTTTTACTATCTTACCCTCCTCTAAATCACAGCTAGCTATTTCTCCTTGGACTTTATTGCGAATCATACTAACATTTTCATTAGGTCGTACCACCCCCCTCCCCTTTGACACAATATCTATCTCTCCAAAATACATCCATATCCCTACCAATATAATGCTCACTAATATTATGTAGATAAATATAGTAAGAAAAGGATGCGGTTTGCTTTCATACATTTCTTTACTATCAGTAACTTCTCTTATATCCTTAATAACTGGTGTCATAACTTACCTCCTCTTTAGTTGCAGCAATTTCTTCTATTAAATCTGCTTCTATTTGCTGACTAACTTCTGGAAGTTGTTCTTGCCAAAGTTTATGATATCTACCTTTTTGTGACATAAGCTCTTGATGACTTCCTTGTTCAATGATTTCACCCTTATCCATAACAAAGATTTTGTCACAACGCTTAATGGTACTTAGACGATGAGCAATAATGATTGTTGTCATTCCTTTACTAAAGGTATTAATTGTATTTTCAATAGCTGCCTCTGTAATTGAATCTAAATTACTTGTCGCTTCATCTAAGATCAAAATATCTGGTTTTTTTAGTATTGCTCTTGTGATTGCTAAACGTTGTCTTTGACCACCCGAAAGGTTAGCACCGTTTTCTTCTAGGTGTGTATTATACCTTAGGGGTAATTCATTAATAAAATCATGCGCTCTTGCCATCTTGGCCGCTTCTACTATTTGTTCCATCTCTATCTGGCTAGAACCTAAAGATAAGTTTTCTATTATCGTTCCACTAAATAAAAATGTTTCTTGTGGTACATAAGCAATTCGTTCTCTTAATGATTCTCTGTTGATGTCTAAGACATTATTCCCATCTATAAGAATTTCTCCTTTTTCAATAGGATAAAAATTAAGTAGTAGTTTCACCAAGGTTGTCTTCCCACAACCACTTTCTCCTACAAGGGCAATACGTTCACCCTTTTGTATATTCATACTAATATTCTTTAATATGAGTTGCCTTGTTCCATATCTGAAATCTATATTTTTCAACTGAATATTTCCTTCGAATTTATTCGGCTTTATTTTCTTCTCCTCATTTTCATCACATTCAATATCCAAGTCTAATATTTCCCCTAAACGCTCTGCTGCTACTATTGCAGTTTGAAGCTCTGGCTGTAAATTGATTAAATTTTTCATAGGTCCTAAAAAATAGCCTAATAATGAATTAAAAGTGATAAGACTTCCTACTGACATATTTCCTTTTAAAACTTGATATGCTCCTACCCACAAAATGACTACCCCACCTATAAGTTCAACTAAACCTTTAAGAATAGCTTGTACATTAGTTGTAAGCGTTAATTTAAAGATGCTTCTCAGAAGTTTAATAAATCTTCCTTCTGTTTCCAGATTAACTTTCCTCTCTGCGTTAAATGCCTTCACTGTTTGTATACCATTTAAAGATTCAACCAGATAAGAGGTAAGCTGAGCATTTTCTTCCATTTGCTTTTGATTTCCTTTTTTTAATGCTTTATTAAATCCAAAAACTATGACTGCATATAAACCAACAATAATAAATGCTACTCCAAAAAGTAATGCATTTTGCATATAAAGAATAATGCCCCCTATAAGCACCATTAACGTATCAATCATAATGGTAAGGGTAGCACCGGATATAGCATCCCTCACATGTCCAGCATCTTGAAAACGAGAAATAATTTCTCCAACTTTCCTTGTCCCAAAAAAATTCATAGGAAGTTTTAGTACATGCTCGTAATATCCTAGTAGTAATGCTATATCTAACTTTTGGCTTAAATATAATAGTAAATGTGCACGGAATCCACTTAATACAACTTGAAGAATATATAACCCAATAATTCCAAGAGATAGAATATGTAATGTCTTCATCAGACCATATGGCAGGATATTATCTAATAGCTCCTTCATATAAAATGCACCTAATATACCTAATAAAGTATAAATAAGTGATGCTAAAAATACTTGTATGAGTAAATTCTTCTGAGGTAACAGAAGGTGAAAAAATCGTTCAAATAGTCCTTTTGTCTCCTTTCCTTTTTTAAAGGTTTGATTTGGAACAAGCAAAATAAGCACACCCGTCCAGATCTTAAAAAAATCCTCTGGTGTGTACTTCACAATTCCCTTACCTGGGTCAGCTATAACGATTTCTTTTTGTGTAATTTTATGTACAACTACATAATGTAGTAATGAATCATTCACTACAACATGGGCAATAGCTGGTAATGGAAATTCACTGAAAAAGGCTTCTTGATTTCCTTTAACTCCCTTGGCACTAAAACCTAATTGCTCAGCAGCTTTAATCACACCGTAAGCATTAGTTCCTTGTGTGTCTGTTCCTGCTACTTCACGGATTTTAGTGATGGGCGTTTTAAGACCGTATTGTTTACAAATAGTTGCAAGACATGCCGCCCCACAATCTGTAATATCATACTGTTTGATACATTGATATCTTTTAGTCATGTTTTGCACCCTCTTCTGATTCTTTAGATGATTATTTATTAATAAGCCATAACACTAATCGAAAATGTTATGGCTTATCTTTTACCTAAGCATATATGCAATAGCTTTTCCTACTTCTGTTCCTAAAAAATACATTACTTTAGCAGTTGATGCTATTAAAAATGCAATTATTGATACTTTTAAAAAATAGTTAGTAGATAAAGTATTGATAATGTCTATTAGATCACTATTCATTTCTCACCACTTCCAGTTCATCATCCAATTACTATTTCTTATTATCTTGATAGCCATTATAAACACCTACAGCAAATGCGATAACACAAATAACTACAACAACGGCAATTACTGCTCCAGCACCACCGCCATTAACTTCTTCTAATTCAGTTGACTTTAAGTCCTCAAATTTGTCTAATTTCAAACCATCTATAGTACATAATTCCATAGTTCTACCTCCCCTCTTCAATATTATAATTATATGAAAATTATTTTACTTAACTAAGCCAATGTGCTAGCGCCTTACCTGTATATGTTCCTAATTCATAGCAAACCTTAGCTGTATCAGCTACTAATTTCACTGCTGCACACACTGCAAGTATTGTAAGCGGACCTCCTCCATTAATTTCAGTAACTTCATTCATTGATAATGCTTCAAATTTTGTGCTTGTTAATTCCATACTTTTCACCTCTGTATATTATTTTATTTATATCAACCCTACTCCGTACGCTAGTATAGGTAGATAGCTTAGTATTTTAGAATACATTCTATTTATATTGGATTATTTGAATTACACCCCAAATAGATATCAACGATCATATCATTAACATCATCTTCTCGTATCGCATCTTTAACAATTACATTATATGTAGCTGTAATAACCTGTACATTATTCTTAACAATATAATCATTTAAGGCATTAATTGTATTAGGGAGCATTGCCGGATTACCTATATGCCTTGCACGAAGTGCATGAACTACTTTAATCATTGGCTTAAATGTATAACTAGCCGGTAACTCAACTCTTTTATTAAGTGGTACCAATATTTCTACATCCATAACTTGCCCTAAACTGCCTTCTTCCACCGAAAAGGTAGCCGTAGTAAGGGGACCATTCTTTTGAACGCCTATCCTTTGTATTACTTCTCCTATTTTCATCATTTCATCTTGCATCTGCTGTTGCGTTACTTTTCCTCTAAAAGATAATACATTTTCCATAATGAGTTCTTGATTTTCTTTTATTTCCATGTTTACCCCTCTTTAATTATCTTTAAGTTTATTAATCTTCTTTAGTTTGCATTTTATTTCCCACTTTAGCCTTTGTAAAAGACCTCACTTCACTGCTACTCTATATTTAATTAGTCTACTTTCTCATTGAATTTAGGACGAATACTAAACCATGTATTTATTTTATGGCATATACCAATATGTTCATTAAACCTAGAAATGCCTCTTCATTTATGTAATAAAATAAAGGAGATTTGCACTCACTTCAAGAACAGCTTATTATACTAACCAAATATCTCTCTTATACATTCATTTATCACAGAAAAGAATTTTCTTGTAACTCCTCCAGCTTTAATAATTATTGATTCTTCCCTTGTTAATTCATTAAATTGACTATTATAATTTATATCTCTTTTATCTTTATACTTATCCATTATCTATACCTCCCTACAAAACATATTAATATCCTAAATATATCAACACTTTTCTTACTTTTCAATCAATAGTCACAAGCTGTATTTCTACGGCCATATAATGCAAAACAGCTATATCGTTATACGATATAACTGTTTATATAGTTATCACTATTTCTAATACAAACATATTCTCTTCATAATATATATTAATGTAACTATTGTAAGATGTCAGGCTATTCTTTATATTTTGTAGACCAAAACCATGACTTTTCTTATTACTTTTAGATGTTATAATGGTATTATTATTGATTTCTATTTTTTCTTCTACTCTATTTTTAATCGTAATAAATATGTAATTTTTGTTATATCCAACAATAAGTTGAATCTTTCTTTTGGTTAAATCCTGGATTTTCAAACATGCCTCAAGAGCATTATCTAGGGCATTAGCAATGATTGTACATTTATCAATAGGTTCTAAAGGAAGTTTCCCTACAAACCTCCCCTCAATCTCTAAAATAGTTTTATTCTTTTGTGCTTCTTTATATTTTTGTTGTAAAACAGCATCTATAATAGTGTCCCCAGTATTTATCTTCATATTTAACGCTTCTATCTGATCTGTTATATCTGCTAGATATCTTACTGCTTCATCATTTTTATAATTATCTAATAAAGCTTTAAGACACAACATATGATTTTTCATATCATGTTTAAGCGCTCTAGTTTCACCATTTATTTCTTCTAGTTGTTTATAATGATTAAATTGCATTTTAAACTGTTCTTGCATATTCTTAGCTAGGTATTCTGCTTCCTTATTAGCCAGTTCTCGATATACTAATAGCAATACAACTATATTAAAGATTAATAAACATCCCATTACCGCACTCCCCATAATAATAGCTTCTATCTGAGTTAAATACCTTACAACTATATCAAAGAAGATTGTAAGTATTACCGAACTTGAGATGGGCATAATAAGAAATATACTGTTTTCAAATTTACTTATCTTATTCATATGTCTTTTAATGTGTGTAGCTCTAGCTATATATTTTATATACAGTTTAACTACTAAAAGTAACACAAGTAATTTTATGTATTCCACTACTATTTGTGATAAAAATTCACTCTCACTTACAATAAAGTAATTCTCCCTTAATACAAGACTTAATAACATGGTAAAAATCTCTTCTATAATAAAATTAATACTTAATGTAAGAAAAATAACTGCCATTTTATGTATCATTCTTCCTTTAAAAAAACAGATACAACACCCAAATATACTAAAAAAGTAAATTAGAATTCTTTTGTCTATATTTTTCACTTCGCAAACAGTTATTATCATAGCATATACCATTCCTACAATAGTATAAAAACCTTTACGTTTATCTTTTAATTCAAAAAATAGATTAAAAGTAAAAATGAATATTAGAAACTCTATGCCGTAAATAGCCCACCCACCTATAATATCTATAATTAGCGCCATACATTTATACCTCTTCTAAGAGTATTCACAAAAGCTTCTTTTAATTGTTTCATTCTTAATCGACTAACATAAATAATTTCCTCATTTTCCAAAACAACGCTATCATTAACTATTTCTTTTATGTATTCTAGATTTACTAAAAAACTCTTGTGCACTCTAAAAAAACCTTTATCTATTAATATCCTTTCAAATTCACTAACCTTTTCTCTCATGATATAATTCTTATCCAAAGTATGTATCTCTACATTTTTTCCGATACTCTCAATGTATAAAACGTCTTCATATGTCACTCTAACCGTCTTTTGTTTAGTTGTGATTATAATGTACTCTTTTTCTGTTTTAGTAATCTCTTGATTCAATAAATCCAATAGTTCTTCTAACATTGTATAGTTAATTGGCTTTAATAGATATCTAAAAGCCTTTACTTCAAACGCTTCATAAACTCTTTCTGTATGGCTAGTTAAAAATATAATAATTCCTGTAAAACCTTGTTCTCTCATCTTTTTGGCAGTTTGAATTCCATCTAATTGAGCCATAGATATGTCTAAGAAAATAGCATCTTGTTCTAATTTACTATCTAGCAACGCCTCCCCTGATGTATAGACTGATAAGGTAATGTCGACCCTTTTTAACTGCTTATACCTTTCTATTAGTTTTTGTAGTTCTTGTATCATAATAATCTCATCTTCACAAATAGCTATATTCATTCGTAGCCCCCTTACTTAGTATCTTTTTACATTGATACTCAAGTGAATTCTATGTAATTATACATCCCTCAGACTAATACGTTGAATAATATTTATTTTTTATCTTTTCAGTATATTTTATCTCATTTTTCATGTATTTTCAATCTATTACTTTTTTTGTAATTACATCCTATTTATGTCCTAGAAACCAGTTGTCCGTTTGAATATTCATATTAATTACCAACGATTAAGGAGCGTTGCATAATTGACTTATTTTGCAACGCTCCTTTTACTTTTATACTTCCTATAAAGTTATCCACCTTAACTTCTATTTAGTCCCTATTTTTCTTAAACCTTTTTATTTGTGCATGAGATAACTTTTAATTATTGGAATAATTTACTTCCTAACGTAATGATTTTGTGTAAAACCATTAAAGGCTCTCATTTCCTTTAAGACTAACCTTATTTCAGACTTATCTCCTTTAAACAAAGAAATACCTTCTCCTAAAATAACAGGTGCAATAGTAATAATATATTCATCTATTAAATCTGCTTTTACAAATAGATCTACTATTTCAGTACCGCCAATCACCCAAATATCTTTTCCTTCTTTTTCCTTCAGGGCTTTAATTAAATTTGTTGGGTCCTGTGAGGTAAAAATAACATCTTCATTAAGATCTTGCTTACTTTTTGTATAAACATATCCCTTAGTTCCTTTATAAGGGTATTCACCCCAACCCATAATTTGTTTATAAGTTGTATTCCCCATAATCACGGTATCAATAGTATTATAAAAAGCTTCATATCCTCCATCTGCACTTGGATCACTATCATCTCCCTCTAGCCAATCTACTTCTCCATTATTTCTGGCAATATATCCATCTATACTTGTAGCAATATATAAAACAACTTTTCTACTCATGCTTTTCCTCTGACTTTCTTCTTCATTGTAATTAAAACATTATAAGTTCATTTTATATTATACCCATTGAATGCGACATCTAGCTGTCATATTTCCCATTTATTTTAGCTGTATAATCCTTCAACTTTATTGCTTACTAAATAGTGCTTTAATCTCTTCTTCTGACATTTTGCTAATAAAGGCTTCTCCTTCTTGCAATACACTTTCTGTAAGACCAATTTTTTTATCTTGGAGTTCTTTTATCTTTTCCTCTATGGAATTCTTCGTAATCATTTGGAATACTTGTACTTTATTTTTCTGCCCAATGCGATAAGCTCTATCTGTGGCTTGATTTTGACTAGAAAGATTCCACCAAGGATCATAATGAATAACCACATCTGCACCTGTTAGATTGAGACCTGTCCCTCCTGCTTTAAGAGAGATAAGAAATACCGGGATATCTGAGGTATTAAATTCATTAACCAACCTCATTCTTTCTTCTGCCTTAGTAGAACCTGTAAGCATAAAGTGTTCTATCCCTTCGCTATATAGACGATTACTTAAAATGTCTAGCATTGTGGTAAACTGGGAAAATAGAAGAATCTTATGTCCTGCTTCTATACTATCTTTAACAATTTCCATACATTGTTCTAGCTTACCACTGGTTTCTGTATAATCTTGAAGATACATAGAAGGATGGCAGCACAGTTGGCGTAGTCTTGTAAGAAGTGCTAGCATTTTAATGTGGCTGGCTCCTACTCCTTTAGCTTTAAGTTCTTCTTCCATTTCCTTCTTTGCTAAAGCAAGGTGAGCTGTATATAACTTTTGTTGCTCTTCTTCCATAGTATTGTAAATAACCGTTTCTGTTTTATCAGGAAGTTCTTTTAGTACATCTTTCTTCAACCTTCTCATAACAAAAGGTGCAATAAGTTTTTTAAGTCTTGCTGTCACTACTTCATCTTGACTTTTTACAATAGGCATTTCATAGTGACGTCTAAACTCAGCATAACCAAATAGATACTCTGGCATAATGAAATCAAAAATACTCCAAAGCTCTGCTAAGGAATTTTCTATTGGTGTACCTGTTAAAGCAAATCTCACTTCGCTTTTAAGAAGTTTTAAGGCTCTAGCACTAAGGGTATTGGCATTTTTAATATACTGCGCTTCATCAGCAATACAATATCTAAACTGAATCTCTTCATAAGAATCAACATCTCTCTTAAGAAGTTCATAGGAGGTAATGACTACATCATAACCTACTATTTGTTCCAAAATGGTTTTACGCTCAAGAACCGTCCCCATGATAACTAGTACCCTCAAAGAAGGCGCAAAACGTGCTAGTTCTGTCTGCCAATTAAGGACTAATGAAGTTGGACAAATAACTAACGACGGCTTACACAGGCACTCTAGAGAGCCTTGTGATTTATTGCACGCCTCAGCTTCCTTAGCATCGTCTTGCTTTTTATCATCCACTTGACTAGCTAACTGATTCTGACTTAATGCCTCATTCTCTTCTTTTTCTGCTAAAATAAGTGCAATCATTTGTAGGGTTTTTCCAAGACCCATATCATCAGCTAGTATTCCCCCAAAGCCATAAGCTGCCATAGTTCTTAGCCACCTATAGCCTGTCTTTTGATAAGTTCTCAGATTAGCTTTAAGAGATTTAGGTACTTCATAATCTGCGTCCTCTACGTTTTTCACATCTCTAATGATTTGTTTAAAGTACTTATCTCTGCTAACCTCGATTCCTTCACTTTGCCTTAATACTTGGTCTAAATATAGAGCTCTGTATTTAGGAAGGCTCGCTTCACCTTCAGCTAGATCACTTCCTTTCATACCCAGCCCATCTACAATATTAGCTAGATCACCAATAGTAGTCCCTCCTGCAATATCTAAGAAAGACCCATCCCTCAAACGATAATATTTATTTTTCATTTTATAGGCATTTAGGATAGCTGCCATTTCTTCTAATGGCATATTCACATCCTTTAGTTCTACCTTCAACATATTATTTTCAATACGAAGTCCAATACTTCCCACAGGACTTTTTACAAGATTAATGTGTCTTAACCTCTCAGTTACATGAACTTCGCCTAATTCCATCAGCTCATTAATACCTGTGCGAACAAAGGCATAAATATCTTCTTCCTCACTTAAGTGAAGTCCTCCATTTTTCGTACGGAAATTATAATACTTTAAGATATTACCCACACGATATTCATTAGGTGTGTCTCTTGCAATTTGCTCAAGTTGTCTAGTCTCAGATTCATTCAATTTTTTATAGGGATTAAAAATAAAACCTTTGTATTGAAACTGAATATCTCCTATAATATTTCCTTCACCATCTAGGTCTAGAAAGGTTTTAACATGTACATGCTCTGGGGTGATTGCCGTTTTTATATCTTCGTTCATTACAACTGGCACATGCTTTTCTATTTTTGCTAGACTAGAAAGTATAAAACGTTTAATAAGGGTTTCACTAAAATCTAATTGCTTGTTTCCATGAACATTTCTGGCTTCATACATATATTTAAGAAGCGGAAAAACATCATTACCAAAGCTTTTATCTAGACGAAGGAGTCTATCTTTTAGCAGGATATACTTATATCTAGAGAAAGCTATTGGTTCATACTCTGCTAAGGATGTACTTAATTCATAATAATCGCCTTCTCCTTCAATTTTAAATTCAAATCTAGGATTGCCTTCTGCAAAGAGAACTTCTCTTATTTCTTTTCCATTCTCCACTTCGATATTTTGCCCTTTTACTAAATCAAAAAACTCATCAAAGGCTTTAGGTCCTAATGGCAATGTTTTTCGATCAGCTTTGGTAAACCCTCTATACATCCCCACCTGTCTTAAGATATCTAGATACTCTTGGGTTTTGTCTACTATAAACTGAATAATAGGCTTTGTTGCTTCATCAAACACACTCAAATCATGTATAAAATCCAAATTCTTTCCATACACAACGCGGTTACCTTGTAGCATATGTTCAGCAAACTCATATAAATCCTTAACCACATAAAATTTATTAGCTCCTACACTAAGACCAAGAAAAAAGCTTCCTGCGCCTTCATCAATAAGCTTAATATGTGCATTAATCTTCTCATCTTCCCCAAGCTCTAAGTCCTGCTCTTTAATGACTTGATCTTCATAATAGGTTAATGCATTTTGCGAATAGCGTTCCCCTTTAATACTACGTCTAATATCTGGCATGACCTCATAATAGTATTTAAGTAACATCGCCTCTACATGCTTACAAGCCCCCTCCTCTTGAAAGCTGGGTAGACAATTACACTCACACCATGCTAACTTTTCATTGTATAACTCTACTCTTGTCTGATAGTCTCCTGTATCTCCATGAACGCAAGACATCATTTCTATATAATCTTCATCTTGTCTTAAGTGAATCTTTTCTACTTTTCCCTCTTTAAAATAGTTTAGGCCATCATCATAGGCCTTGTAACTACTGGCTACATCTTTAATTTCCCTTAAAGTTATCTTCATTCCTATAAACTCCTTATTTCTGACCTGAACTAAACTAGTTTCTAAAATGATTAACTAACTTCTTTTGTGCTCTTGATCTGCATCCTCAAAATTAACCATTCATCTTTAGTACTTGTTTCACCCTCTCGATTAAGAGTGGCTGTATCAAAGGATAAGTTAACGTCTCTGGCATCTCATCAAACAATTGTATTTCCTCTATTTCTAAATCTGGTAATACTCCTAGTTCCTTTACTTCTGTAAAAAAGAGCATACCGAAAGTCTCTATATTATCATTTACCACTGAATATACTGTTATTTCTTCTAATTCAAAGTCTATAGCGCCTGTCTCTTCATAGAGTTCCCTTTTGGCAGTTTCTATGATTGTCTCCCCTATCTCTCTATGTCCACCTGGTATTTCAAAAGTATTTCTTTCCCTATGTCTACAGTAGATCCACTGATTCTTATATCTAGCAGCAATTACTGCAAATTTTATTTTTTCATCTTCTATTGCTTGGTGGAAACAAACCTTTAACATTCTATATTTCCTCCTATATGTCTATAAAATGATTAATAGTTAACCCTTTTATTATAGCAGATTATAGAGATTTCTATAAAAACTTCTATATAATATTATTAAAAAAATGCAAGGACTAATATCTAGTCGCTTGCATTCTCATACTTCATATTCTCTGTGTTAATAGGAGCTTAAACCTTATATGCTATTATTTCCCTGCATAGTAATGAGAAATAGCTTCATATAAAAACTGCGCTGCACCTACTGCAATTTTGTCATAATAAGCTGTAAATCTAGGATCATCTACGTAGCCTTTGGCAAGGCCAATATGAGCCTCCTTTGTATAAGTCCCTTCTGGCCAATAGTAGCAAATCCATTGTTTATGAAGCTCACAAGCCCTTTTGGCTAACTCACCTCTGGGATCTCCTGTTTCAAAGGCAGCTTTAATAGCCATATTCACCTCATGAGATAAAGCTTCTAGATTTTCATACTGGCTTTTATTCATTTGTTTTAGTTTGGCATTAGTCCCTTCCATCACTGCGTCACCATACTTCTCTCTTACTTCTTTTCCATATTTCTTTTCATTGTCATCTATAAGCTCTTTTTTAAAGGCTTCGAATTTTTCCTCGTCTGTCATTGTTATTTCTCCTTTCATGGCTCCCATAGTTTGGGTAACATTGCGTATCAGTCTATCTATTTGTTCACGCCTTTTTAGGAGGGCATCTAAGTGCTGCGATAGTGCTTTTTGCCTATCAAAATCTGGAGCCATCACAATTTGCTTAATTGTCTCTAAGTCTAACCCTAACTCCTTAAAAAACAATATTTGTTGCAAGGTATCCACTTCTTTCTCTCCATAAATACGATAACCTGACGAATTGACTCTTGCCGGCATTAAAAGTCCTATCTCATGATAGTAACGTAGAGTTCTCGTGCTTATATGGGCAATCTGCGATAACTTATTAATGGTATACTCCATGATTTCACCTCCTAAATTAAACATAAACTATGACGCCACGTTAAGGTCAATAAGTTTTTTTGAAATTATTTTTGTGAATGCTGCCTAAGATAAATTAGCAGCCAATGTTGCCATTCCTTTTTATCCTCTGCTTGCTCATCTTTTATTGTTTGATATTCCATGAGCGTTCGAATCGTATCTTTCAAACTCCCTACTTGCACTGGACCTAACTCTTCTTCTTTCTCCCATAGCTCTGATTCACTATTTACTAATAAATTAATCTCCATTATGGTTAATGCTTCAAACACTCTAAGGTATTCCTCTTCAAATAGACACTCTGCATCAAGTACATCAATCAAGTCATACATACTGTGTATGTGCTCTTTAATCAATTCTACTTTATCTTCTACCTTACTACACTGGCGAATTCCATCTGTTAGCTCCTTAAAGTTTTCATTTGGCATCTTTTCGCCGTCTATATAGTAAGTTTGAGCTTGTTTTGGACGATATGGTAAAAATATATGTTGTACTTGTTGAAGTTCAAGTTTTTGTTTAAGCTCAATACTTGTTTTTGAAATCGCCCTATAAATATAACTTAGTAAAGATGTTTCCTCTATATGAAACGCTTCACAAAGCTGCATTACTGCCATTTTTAATATCCGCTCTAACTCCTCTAAATTATAAGGTTCAAGCTGCTCTTGCAATAACTTTACTTCCCCTTCTTTAAGAATAAGATTCCCCGCCTTATTATTTAGTAAAATATTTCCCAGGGAATTCATAAGCACACAATCAAAAATATTGAATAGCAAATGTTCATAATCCTTATCATAGCTATATAAAATCGCTTCTATCTCTTCATTATCAAAGTAACTACAAAATACATTTTCTAAATAAAGATAGCTTAAATATTTTTCCAGATACTCAACTCCATCTGCTACAATTTCTTGCCTTTCAGTATAGCTTAGAAAATAATCAATAGAACCAGGTGAATCTTGGGCTGCAAAGTCTTGATCATAGGCTTTAAAGAACAAAGGTAAACCATAGTCAATCGTATCATTATAGGCATAGTTGGCTGTTATAAGCTTGGTTTTTTGTACACCTTCCAATAACATTTTAGCCTTCTGTACTTTTTCATCGATTAACATTTTTCCTTCATTGAATAATACATCTATCCTCTTAGACTTTATTAAATCAACACTAGGTCCTAAGTCTTCTAGGTTTTTGAAATAGATACTTAAGGTGTAATAAATAGAATCCATTAACGCTTCCGCTACTTCAACTTTAATTGAACTACTACTGTCTTTATTAAAATGCCTTACTTGCTTAGCTAAAAGTTCCAATAATTGATGCTGAACCACTTCAAATTCCGATTTGTTAAGTACCTCCTTTTTTAATAAAACTTCTAGTAGCTCTTCAAAGAAATGCCTAGGATTAAATTGAGCTTTAAGTAAATTAATCGTTTTTTCTAATTCCATACTCTTAGCTTTACTCATAATCCTCATCTTCCTCCCCTGGTTCTAAAGCTTGAACTTTATCAAAATCCCATATACCATACTTAACATTATGAGAAATGCGTCCTAATTCCCTGTTTTGTAATAGTTCAATGGAGCCGTAACAACGTTTGTCAAATAATTCTCTCATCAATTGAATTAAATCATCATCTGAAATCTCATCTAGTGTTTCATTTTTATAATAATAAAAAGTCTCTATTAAATCATCTATGGTCTCTACATAGTTATGTTGAGAAATATATGGTGAATCATAAAAACCTAAGATGAGCTTGCTAATTACACTACCGCCAAACTCTACACGACTGTTTTTACGCAGGACTTCATTTTTAGTAGCAATGAGCATTTCTGCATCTTTTTCACTTAAAGCAAGATGATACGCTTGTGTTTTATCATTGCAATCCACAATTTCTCCTTTTTGTTCTCCAGCAAGTGCAGGCAACCTAGATATGAATTTATCCATTATTCCCTCTCCTTTTTAATTTAACTATTGACTTTTTAATAATTATATGTTATTATGAAATTTAAGATATATTTATTATATGGCATATTATACTGCTAAGTTGCTATGTCGTCAATTAGTTTCACAAACTAAAAAAAGGAACATTTCATATTCCTATTCGATAAAAATAAGGCCATTCAATACTCTATAAGGTATTGAGTGGCCTTTTCTCTATGTTTTTCTTGCATTAAGAATACTTCCTTCAACTTAAAACCATCCTTAACTATTGTAATGATTAATTATTACTAAAACTTACAGTCTTTGCTTCATCATCCCAAGTTTTATCTATGTATTTCATTTCAAGCACACTTCCTATATTATTTACAGCAGCTCTTTTATTCTATCAGAAGTATAACGCATACCTGGCCATACTCATCTTTATAATCTGTAATATAATACCATTTCTAATTAATGCACTAATCAGGTAAATAAGCGGCATACTATAAATGATTAGAGCTGACTTACCAAAGAAGTTAATAAATTGAAGTATAGTAATGACTACTACTGTAAACATCATAAGTACATAAAAATAGGCAGCCAGCGTCCCACTTATAAAGCCTAATAAGAGCACTCCTATTTTACCTATTAGCAAAATAGCAAGTGGTGTTAGCATCAACCTCAGACAATCTATGAGTTCTATCCCCTCTTTTATAATGATTCTAAAAATGCCTACTACAAATATGCAAATTAAGCTAATTAAAATCAAATGCGACAATATAGGATATAAAATAATTTGTAATCCTGAATCCTGAACGAATGGCATTTCTATAATATCCTCCACTAATGCAGCAGAATCAGATGCACTAATGTAGGCACTTCCCAAAAGTAAAAGAAAATTACCAAACAAACCAATAAGCCCACTTACAATCTTAGCTATAATTGTATTAAAGCTAATGGCTGTTATCGCTGAACCTACTAAAACAAACGCTATAACACCCTGTATCGTCCGCCTATTATCAGCGTATAACTCTAATTCATCTATACCTAATAATGGATTTCTGACCAAAATCTTCACTAGTCCCAAAAGTGAATGAGGTACCTCCTCAATTTCTCTGCTCTTTCTTCTACTAACTGGTGTCCTTCTAGAGAGTGTCTCTTCTTGAACTCTTCTAGTATTATTTTTTTTTGCCTTAGCCACTTCTAATGCTTGCCTTTGCATATCCTCTAGGCGTTGTGCTTCCGCTTGCTTTTCTAGTCTAGCTGCCCTTTCAGCTGCTACTTGCTTTAAAAGTTGGTCGCTTTTCAGCTTTTCCTCAGCTTCTCTTATTAGTTCCTCGCTTATATTAATAACTGTAGTAGAATCTAGTCCTTGCTTAGATTCTATCTCCTGCTCGATTGGTTCTCTTTCTTCATCCTTCTCAATCATGCGTTCTACTCTTGCACCACATTGGTCACAAAAACCACTGTCGTCTCTTATTGGTGCACCACACTGTGTACAATTCATCCCCACTCCTCCTCATATAAGGCCATTTCCCCTTAATTAAGCCTGTCTACACTAAGAATTATTGCACAATTCAGTATTTAATTCAATCTTTTAATGAGATTCCCATAATCTTTTTACAATTTATGGAATATACTCTTATAAAACATAACCCTATAGAGGAGGTTTATCTCTATGCATATACATCACAATCTCACTCACTTAAAGGAAGAAATTTCTCAAATAGAGGAATTATTAGCCGAATTAAAAGACTATAGCTTATTAACTCTTTTCTTAGATGAGCTTAATTACCTAAAAACTAAGCTTCCCACTTCTTACCGTATTTTTACCAAGGAAGAACTCCTATATGATTATAACGGCCAAAATGGGAAGCCTCTTTATTTAGCTACTTGTAACTATGTTTTTGATGTCACCCATCATCCTTTATGGCATTTAGGAGCTTATCCTACCCTCCAGCTAGGAATCTCTCCTTTAGACTATTTTCAGCTTTATTATCAAAATGACCTAAAAGCTGCTACTGAAGCCGGACCTATCATAGGTAAATTCTTAACCCACTAAGCTACTGGTGATTCTTTATGTGATAATTCTTGTTTTCTCCATTTAAGCAGTGCTACACCTATAACGATTAGCGCTAAGCTCGTTCCTATTAAGATTAGCAAATTACTTACTTGTAATGCACCAAAATCTATCTCTAAATACTTGAAAACCTCTGCTACCATGCCATTTTCAAAATGTTGGCTCGCTACTAGTAAACCATTGTTCAAGAAATGCATTAACATACCCACAAAAATAGATCCAGATTTATAAACTGCATAAGCGATAACAATGCCGAGGCAGGTGGTAGGGATAATTCTAATAAAGTCTATATGCATCAAGCCAAATAATACACCACTTACGATAATAGCCCTCTTATAAGATTTTTCCCCCTTAAATGAACTAAAGATAAATCCTCTAAATAAAATTTCTTCACCTATAGCAGGTGCCACTGCTACAATAAGTAAATTAAGAATAAAATGCTCCTTCATTACTATTATTTCACTTAAGCCTTCTGCCACCTCTTGATTTTGAGGAAATAAAAAAATCAGTAATGCACTTATTAAATTCATTATAATAAAAATACCTGCCCAAAGGCTTACAGCTCCTAATACACTTTTTATACTAGGTATATTTAATGAATAAACTTTTTTCAAATCTGTCTTAATATAAATAGACAAAAGAACAGGTAGTATAACAAAAATAATCTGATTGCCTAATAATCCTGGAAGTCCAAACTTTAATTGTATATATGATCCTACATACAGCAACAGTAATAATGCTACTCCATATACCATAATACCATCACTTATCGTAGGCATTGTTCCTTTCTTAATATTAGATCTTTTTTCCAAGAAAGAAAAGCCTTTACCGTTTCCAAATAATACTTCTTCTGAGTTAAAAAGTTTAGAAAGTAACCACACCGACAACATTACAAAAACTACATTTGAGATCATTACCATTGCCATCAAGGAAACATTGTATCTAAAGGTCAATACACTTTTAATCAAAAGCACCACATTAACTACCGGAATGTTAGCCGTTACGCTATTTAACTCTACGTTAGGAATCATTGAACTATAAGATAAAATCATTCCAATAAGCATAATCGGTGTTGTAGCATTCTGAGCTTCTTTAAAGCTTTTTGCTAGAGAACATACACACATACTAACAGCAGCAATAATCATGGAGAAAATAATAAGACAAACCAAAGTGATAACTAATGGCATGGCCAGCTGACTTACATCAAAATTAAACTCATTAGCTGCCATCATTTCTTTATTACTTAAAAAAATAAATACCATACTGAACAAAATAGACAGTACACTTAGTAAAGCCGTAACAATTGTACTTAATGCCACTGCTAAATATTTACCTATCACTAATTCTAAATTAGTAATGGGTAAGGTTAATAAAGTTTCTAAAGTTCCTCTCTCCTTTTCTCCTGCCATAATATCTATGGCTGGATATACTGCTCCCGAGAGAATACCTACTATTAAAATAAACGGCAAGATTGTCCCCAGAAAATACCCTACAACCTGCTCTTTTTCTGCCACATCCACAACTTCATAATTTATAGGCTCTAAAATCTCTTTTGCATCTAGCCCTGCCGCTATAATACCTTCTTTGACTAACTCCTCTTTATATTCTCTTAAAATCGTTTTTATTCTATCAGCTGCCTCATTATCATCCTCAATCGAAGAATTTACATAAATTTTGTAGTCCACATCTTTATCAGACTGTATCACTTCTACATAAGCTGATATCTTCTTATCTTCTATTGCTTTTTTGTAATCCGTCACCTCTACTATTTTAAGCTTACCGTCTTCTTTGGTCAGAGCCTCTATTTTCTCCATAACCCTACTATTAGGCACTTCGCTAAAAGCTATAGCTAATTCCTTTTGTGCCATGCTTGTGCTAGAAGCATTCATGATATACATCATTAAAATAATCAAAATAGGATAAAGAAGAATAGGTAAAATCACCGTCATAAACAGCGTTTTCTTATCTCTTAGTATATCTATCAATTCCTTCTTAAAGATACTTTTAACAATATGCGCTCTCATGCTAACACCCCTCTTTCCTTAGCAAAGTGAATAAATACGTCTCTTAAGTTACTTGCATCTGTTTGCTGTTTTAGAGTGTCTGGTGTACCTTCTGCTATAATTTGACCTTCATGAAGCATTAAAATACGATCACACAGCGTTTCTGCTTCTTCCATATAGTGAGTAGAATATAAGACTGTTTTCCCCTTTGCTCTTTCCCCTTTCATAAACTCAATGATATCCTTGCTGCTTAAGACATCTAATCCCAAAGTAGGCTCATCAAAAATATAAACTTCCGGAGAATGTAATAAGCATCTTGCTATAGAAACCCTCTGTGTTTGACCCGTTGATAAGTTCTCTATACGATTATCTAAGAAACTATGTAAGTTCATAATATTTGTCACTTCATTAATAGCATTTTCTATTTCTTCTTTGCTCATTTCATAGAGTTCCCCAAAGGTTCTAAACAACTCTCGTGGCGATAAGCGCCCATAAAGCTTTGTATTACCTGATAAATAGCCTATCTTCTTTTTAGCTAATTCTCTCTGAGTCTCATAATCATATTCCATAACCTTAATAGCTCCTAAAGTAGGTGTTAAAATTCCTCCTAACATCCTAAGCAAAGTGGTTTTCCCTGCACCATTAGGCCCCAATATGCCATAAACCTCCCCTTGATAAGCAGAAAAATTAATGTCATTGACAGCTAAGAAGTCTTCTGTTTTAGTTTTAAGCTTTCCTAAACTTTTAATACTCTTTTTTTCTTCTTCCTCCTCTTTTACAGTTCTTGTAAAAACCTTAGATAAATGAGTAACTTGAATTACCGAAACTTGTTCCACTTACACAACCTCCTTTTTAGCTTTGCTGAAATAACTTATTAATATCATCTTAATCTATATATGTTTTTTATCTTATCCTATTATACTTATAAATCCTCATATCTAAGTAATATTTAGGTATAATTAATATTTACGAATGTCACTTGTTAACCCATAGTTTCCACAAAACGAAAAGGCCTTCTCTTTGCCGTGGGGTGACGCCAAGAAGACCTTTTCTTTATATTATTGAGGGTTAAATAAGAAGTTTTACACTTTGTATACTACGCCCCCATTGTGTTGTTTATGTGTTGAAAATATAATTTTTCTGTGAAGATTATTAACCTATTATACTAATACAATTCTCTTGTTTTATCCAATTAATTTGAATACGGAGTAAGTCTCCTAAGTCTCTTAATTTAAAATAAGTAATTCCATTAATCTTATAGGTTGGTAACATAATCTCTTCGCCATTAATATATACTTTAGATTGAGTTGCAATAGCTTGTTGCGAAGTTTTATGATGCATTATTTCTTCTGATGATTTATATGTTTCTCCTAAATTCATTACAATTGCTTGTTTACTTTCATCCCAAATTACAGAAAAACGAGATGCTGTATCATTTATAGCCCTAGCCACTTCTCTTATACTTAAATAAGTACTCCCTTCAATGTCATAACCTACTATATCTTTCTTTTCATTATTAACATTTATTTCATAGGGTGATGGTGTAGCCTCCAGGTTATTATTAAGTACTTGTTTTTCTATAACTTGACTAATCTTTTTAAAACTTGCAAAGTCACCATCATGATTCGTTAAAATACAAAGTAAATATGGTCTAGGTGCCTCAACAATAGCCATATCATGAAAAGATTGATCCGCCCAACCATATTTTCTTACTACCGGATACTTAGATATAATCATGGGATTAGTAGTTGATAACATAAGTTTCCTTAGCTCAGCCCCATACGAATTTGTCTTTATGAAATTATAAATAGCTTCTATATAAACACCTGCTTCAGAAACAAGTATATCTCCATTGGTTGCATATTTAATATCTTCCGGATGCTTTAATCCTAGTTTTTTAGCATATTCCTTATAACCGGGTACCGGAAAGTTTTCTCTAATAATACTCATGGCTACATTATCACTATACTTAATAGCATATTCTAGAAGTTGTCTTAAAGTAAATGTCTTTCCTATTTTCATTTCTTGTATTTTTCCTGTACCATCAGTTTTATGTCTAGCCGCATAAGTATAAACCTTATTTAAATCACACTTTCCTTGAGATGCTAAATCATAAATATACATGCAGTAAGGCGCTTTAATAATACTTGCTATAAAGTATTTTTGATTTTCATTATATGTATATGTATATCCAGATTGTATATCTTTATAAAATACCGATACACCACTACCACAGCTCTTAATAATCTTTTCGACTTCTTTAAGACCTTCTTGACTCCATGAAAAATCACCTATCGGGCTATCTGTTTTCATCGTAATCAACAGATTTTCTTCTGTATCATCTATATTGGCATAAGCTATACCTTGCATGATTATAGTCAAAACCAATAACCACTTCATTACTTTGTTAAAAAAAGATTGCATGGTCTTTTCCTACCTTTATCTTCTTATCCATTTACTCTGTAGATTAGCCTACTACAGTTATCTCCCTAATACTATAACATTTAAACAGATTTATTAGAATGTTCATTCTTGTACATCCATTTTCTATCTAGCTTATTAGTATGAATTTTAACTTATACTCTATAAATGTGTGGTTTATATTTGGACAAAAAAGAAGCATCTATAAACCCATTCGGCTATAAATGCTTCTTTCATCAAACGGAGAGACTGGGATTCGAACCCAGGGAGGTGTTACCCTCGCCGGTTTTCAAGACCGGTGCCTTAAACCAACTCGACCATCTCTCCATATTAAATTGTATGCCCGAGACCGGAATCGAACCGGTACGAGGGTTAGCTCGCAGGATTTTAAGTCCTGTGCGTCTGCCAGTTCCGCCACTCGGGCATATAAGCCATAATGACTTATTGCTTAATCATTATAATACACCTTTTGACTTAGGTCAACACCTTTTTTTACTTTTTTATATTTATTTTTAAACATTTCCCAACTATTTATTTATGATTTTACAAATATCATTGAGTATTTTTCATACAATAAATCTCCTTTTAAGTTTAAAGTAAAACTATCAAAAAATTATTTCTTTTAAGGAGACTTTACAATGAAAAAAAAATTAAGTTTTATCTTACTCTCTCTAACACTTTGTTTAGCAGGATGTTCTAATACCGGTTCAGCTTCAACTCCTGCATCTACTCCCGCAGAAGCTACTGCTTCTCCAGAAGCCTCTGCTCCTGCTAACTCTGAAGAACCGATTGAGTCAGAACCTGCCCTTGTTCTTCCATTAGTTGAAAATACCTCTGGTAAAGTACAAATCCAAACGGTGTCTGGTAGTTCTACTTATCCTTATAACTCTTATATTATTACTTCAACTAATGGTGAGTCTATTGTCTTAGACCCTACTTCTATGCCACCTAAAGATGTAGTTGACATCAAACCTGCAGCTATTATTAGCACACACAGCCATCCAGATCATACAGATTCTTATTTTACTAAGAGTAATGATTGCCCTCATTTCACAAGTGAAGTAACTAGCTTAGATACTACATCTTTTAAGATTTTTACCATTGCTTCTTCTCACTCCGGAGATACTATTGACGATTTCCCATCAAATGTTCTTACAGTAGCTGATGTAGATGGTCTTCGTATTGTTCACATGGGTGATATTGGTCAAACAACTCTTACTGATGAACAACTGAAAGCTTTAGGGCATGTAGACATCGCTTTCATGCAGTTTGATAACAGTTATTCTGATATGAGTTTAGAAAATGAAAAGGGCTTTAAGCTTATGGAGCAACTTCAACCGACTATTATTATCCCTACTCACTACACTGATGATGCGTTACCTATTTTCGAGCAAAATTATGGTAAAATCCAGGAATTTGATAATGTACTTACTATTTCTAAAGATGATTTGCCAACCAACTCGCTTAATATATACCGTATTTTAAATAATCATATTTATCAATAATTAATACTTTATTTTCATAAATAATTATTTTAAAAAGCCTAATTGTCCCAATTTTATTTACATTGCTTAAAGAATTATATAAAATATAGTATACCTAAATAATAAAAGTGGAGAGTGAAACATTATGAACTTATCTACTATTGGCTTTAACTATTACTTAGATTATACTATGCCCATAAGTGTATCTTACGACTTAGCAGATCTCAAATTAGACCTAGCTAATGACTATTATAAACTTATATTCTTAGATGCAGGTATGAATCATATTGTGCTTAATGGCCGTGAATTCATTCTAGTAGGTCCTTACATGCTTTGTCTTAATGAGAAAGATTCTATTAATATTTCTAAAACTGCTCTGGAAACGTTTACTGTAGTATTTTTTAAACCCAGCGTTATTAATGAACGTTTTACCTTAAACAGTTGTAATGAGCCTGAATGCTTATCTATTACAGAAATACAGGATCTATTTTACTTAGATAACTTTAAAACGGCTACCCCTATTACCTCTAAAATTCTCTCTTTAAGTACTGTTGACAAACTAACCTTGCAAGAGAAATTATCAGGGATTAATGAGCAACTCACTATTCAACCTTCTTCATTTTGGCCTTGTAAGACTAGAGCCTATCTTATAGAGACTCTATTCTTTTTGATCAAACCAGAAGAAAATACTGCTTATACAGAAGCTAGTTGTATTAGTACTCACTGTTCTCAGTTAGTCCTAGATACTATTTATTATTTGCAAACTCATTATGACCAAAAGATTACTATTTCTATGCTCACTCAAACACTAAACACCAATCGTACAACTTTATTATCAGAGTTTAAGAAGTACACAAACATATCTCTCAATCGCTACCTTATGCAACTTCGTATGAGAATTGCTACTACCTTACTTCGTGATACGGAACTCCCTATTTTAGAAATCTGCGAACGTACAGGTTTTAGTGATATTAGCTATTTTAGTAAAGCTTTTAAGAAAGAAGTTAATTATACCCCTTCTGAATATAGAAAACTAAATGCCTAAAATACGCAAAAATGCCCTAGAAGTTCTATTAGACTTCTAGGGCATTTCTATTTCTCCAGCTCTTGGTTTATATCCTTTCCATTTGTATCTAACTTATAAAAGGGCATAATATAGTTCCTCAGTATATTACAACCTCTTATACTGCTTTAGCTAGCAACTGTAAAAGCTTAAACCAATGAGTGAGGAGCTCTTAAAGTCTTGGCCGGTGCACCCTACTAGGAGCTAAGCCTTCAAGACTCTGGCTTGAAACTTTATTTTTACATTACTTTATATGTAACTAGAAAGTGGACTCCCTAAACTTTTTTAAAATTTATTTGTTTTATCTTATAATCAATTCTTATCCATTCAACATGGCCTTTCCGGCATAAAAAATAGCCTATCAATTTTATCATTAATAGACCATCTTTAGCTGAGCTGGAAGGATTCGAACCTTCGAATGCCGGAATCAGAATCCGGTGCCTTACCACTTGGCGACAACTCATTAATATATATGTTATTTTACTATTAACTCCCTAATATTTCAACTCTAATATATTTTCTTTTTTAAATTTGTATAATAACTAAATAATAATTTGATTATTTCATTTAATTAAACTTTTTTATTATTATGACTCATATTTATGCTACATACCTATTTACTTCCTATAATATTGTACGATATATATATTATTATAACTAAGGAGGTTCTGTATCATGTCCCATTTTGAATATAAATTACAACAGCTTACAAACTTCCTAGGGGAAAAAAAGCTAAAGCAATTAGGTCTATTAACTTGCGAAACCTGTAATCATATTATGGCTCATGCTGAGGGACTTGTTCCTCCTACAGATTTTTCTAGCCGTACTTATTTAACCCCTAATGAATTAGCTGATATCAATAAGCAGCTTTATGATTCGGCTCTTCCCACTTCAACTACTTCCTATTTAAGCTTTCCTGAAGAAGTAATTGAAAACCCTGAAGCAGATTCAATAAATGAAATAGACAAAGTTGAAATAATAAATAAGACAACTGAAATGGTTAACTCTACCGAAGATACTGGTCCTATAATATCTTCATCCAAAGAATCCTCTCCTTCTAAACCAATAAAAACAAGATCTCCTTATCCAGATCCTCCGAAGACTGCTGAGCAACTTTTAGCTGAAATCCTTTTAGATATTACCACTGCTCATCCTCCTAAAGATATAGATTTAGGTATGGGATATATTTATAACATCTATCCACCTTCTCCACCTCATGCCTTAGCTTGTACAGAATGTAACCGTCTTTATGCTATTGCACATCCTGTGCTGCAACTTATGCCCCTTCCTGTACGACTTACTAGTACAGAATACGAGCTACTTAAAGGTGTTTATGTAGATATTCTACTTTAATCTCTATATTCCCCTAAAAATCAAAATATTTTTAAATATTTTGATTTTTTTGCATCCTCATGATACTATTAAATAGATAAAATATTATTGGGGGGCTTTAAATGGAAACAAAATATTATAAAGTTAAAAACACCTTTTCACCACTGGCTTTTATAGCCGTCTTATTAGTCACCTTAATTATAGGTTCTGCTTTAAGTTGGCCTTATTTATGGCTAGAGGATAAAATACCTTTGATTTATTTGAATCTCTTAATACCTGTAGGGGCAGGTATGATTCTAGGTGGTATTGTAAGTCAGGTTGCCAAAGTCTTAAAAATGCATTCACCCATCTTCGGGACTATTTCTATCTTAATTGGTTTTATCGGTGTTACTATCATCAAATGGGCTATGTATATCTACAACCTATTTGCTTCTAGTGAATCCCTGCCTTTCTTTTCTACTATGAAAAATATTCTTTTAAATCCCTCTGAGTTCTGGTCAACAATATGCTATGTTAACAGCGTGGGAACGTGGGGTCTTTCCAAAGGAAGTAATATAACAGGCATTTTTCTCTGGATTATATGGATCGGTGAAATTATCCTCTTCTATTTTTGCTTTTCTGTTATTTTTCACTCTGAAATTGATATTCCCTTTGTTGAAAAAGATAACACATGGGCAACTAAATATGATACTACTTTTAAATTTGCTTATTTTAATTTAGCTGATGTGTCTAGAAGCATCGAAGAAGACCCTAATGCTCTATTCCTTTACTCTCGTTTAAATTCTACTAATGCAAAAGTGAACTATGTATCCGCTGAACTTTACCGTTCCAAAGATGGAGGGCTAAATTATCTGACTCTTAGTACTCATGTATTAAATGATAAAAATAATTACTCTACTACCAAAGTTATTAAGCATCTTATAGTAGATTGGGATTTTGTTAATAATCTTGTTTCCAATACATATACCACTAATGAAACTAATGTAGCTGAGTCACATTAATCTCTATTGATTAAAATTTAGTGATGCTATTAAGCTACAAAAATACATTATCACAAACTGCCTTTATATAATAGAAGCGATTTTTCAATCTCCTATCTTATGAGATTAAAGAATCGCTTTTATCAGTTTTCATATTTATTTTTCTCTGGTATCTACTCATTTAATTCCATTGTATTAAATGCCCCATTAGCTAAAAAGCTAATAATCAAAGCAACCAACATATTCCAAACGATCACAACGCCTAGAACAATCTCCAACAGGCTATTGATATTGCTCAATCCCCCACCTGTTCTTATCCCTACATATCCACCCAAAAGTATGCCTGGTACTTGCATAGCAACAGCAATAAGATAGTATAAGACAAAAAATATTCCTTTATTAGCAATGCTTCCTATTAATCTCTGCGAAAGCAAGTTAAGAGCAATCAAAAAGAGCTCAAAAGATACCCTTAACAAAATACCTAAGCCAATTAATGAAATTGGCATTTTTAGAATTATTCCTACCAAACCTACAATAATCACGTTTTCTACTAAACATCTAATGCATCCTTCTAATGCTGAAAATATAAACTTTTGAAATCCACTAATAGGTAACAAATAAATATAATGGCATTGTAATTCCATTGACCAACGTTCCACTCTCATAAGTAATACTTGTAAATATAACATGAAAATCAAAATACTTACAAATAATATACTCTCACCTAACTGAAAGGTCCTTTTTAAAACATAAGCGGCCCCTATAGCAGTTAAACATTGTATAATTGTTCCTGTATTAATAAATGTCTTACGACTACGCTTACCTTCTAATAAGTGCTTATAGAAAATAGTTGTAGCTCCTTTTCCATGCCCTATTCCTAATTTTTTTAAGTGCCTATGTTTCCTAGTACTTGTATCTCCTAAGAATTTTCCTGTTCTAAGACTTTTCTGTAAAGCCTCTCTTTGTTCTGTAGCAGTAATGACTTCCTCATAATAATCTAGTTTTCCCGCAAATATCTCTTTGAGCATCCAAACTAGTACTATTACATATAGTACTAGATAAATAAGTATTCCCTGCCAATTTCCTGATAAGATTTTACCAACAATTGCTCCACTCCAACCACCTAAAGGAATAAGACTTAATAGGAAACTAATATTTTGTAGTGCCCACCACAGCTCTTCTCCTACTTGGATCTGATAAACAACACTTATTGTTAAAGCGACTAAGGAACCTACTAATATCCATTTTACCTTGCTTTTTCTACGTACATCTCCGTTGATATAAATATATAGAAGCATACTTACAATTTGTAATACACCTAGAAAAATAAGATACCCTAATAGAATAAAAAGGCACTGCCCTAAGCTAATACCATAGTTAGTTAATAACCGAGGCATTTGAAAGGCAAGAATTACTCCTATAAATAGATTCGTTGCTGTTTGCTTTATTAGTCCATAGAGTAGAACTTGTTTTTCTGAAACTGGAGCCGTGAATAATAAATTAATATCACATAATCTAAAAAAAGTAGTCCCTTTATCTATGCCATCATAAATTGCTACATAGAAAATAAGTAAAAAAAACAGGGTAATTATCATTTCTAATTCTTTAATATTTCTTACTTTTACATCTAATTCAACCGGCTTTATAAAAGAAATAAACAAACTAAACCCAATAAATGCAACAATCAGAACTGTCCCCACAAGCTTAACTGGATGTCTCATCAAATCTAAAATATAGTTTTTTAACTGTTTTGTAAAAAGATAAGAGAATATATTCATCAAGCTCACTCCTCTTTTATAGTGGTTTCAAAAAAGCTCTCTTCTAAACTCTCACCAATTAATTCATCCTTTAGCCTTTTAGCTATAAACTCACCATTCTTCATTATATAAGCCATATCCCAATGGTCTTCTATACTTTCTATCATATGTGTGCTTATAAGTATTGTTCTTTTATCCTCCTTTAGTTCTAAAAAGAGTCGTTTTAATTCTTTAATTGCATATGGATCTAATCCTACCATAGGCTCATCAAAAATCACCACCTCTGGTCTATGTACTAAACCACAACATATGCTCACTTTTTGCTGCATACCTTTAGATAATTCCGTGCTTAGTTTATCCTTTTTATCCATTATCTCAAAACGCTTTAATAAATACTCTGCATACTCTTCCCAATCATTAAGTTTATATGCTCTTGCCATAAACTCCAAGTGCTCCCACACCGTTAAAAGAGGATATAAACATGGAATTTCTGGAATATAACCTATTTTTCTTTTTGCTATAATGGTTTTATTTAATTCATTTCCTATGTAAATTTCGCCCGTAAATCTTAGTAATCCTGCAATTGCTTTAATAAGTGTAGATTTTCCTGCGCCATTAGGCCCTAATAGAATGCCAATCTCTCCATCACCAATCTCAAAACTTAAATCATTATTAGCAATAAGTTTCCCGTATTTTTTCGTGACATGATTAACCTGTAAAATAACAATCCCCTCCTTTTTTTCTATTGTATCAAATTATATTGAAGTACAGTATAAAATATTTACTATTTTCAGATATATAACAATTATATATCGTAAGGTTAAAGTAAGATTACCTATTTTATATCACACTAAATTTTACAATTTGAATGGAGGTGTACATAATGAACATATACAATTATTATCGATCCATGAATAGTCCTGACCTATGGAATACTTTTCAAGCTACTAAAAACCTTATAGCAAACTCCAATGCTCTCATCGATCTTCCAATGATAAAAGTAATAATGGTACTTCTAAAATTGATATTCTTAAACAATCTCTGCTTTCTACAAACCAGGTTAATAAATCTTCATTAAAAACCATTGATATTGGTAAGTCTAGTGAACTTTCTTTATATGAAATGCATTTTAAAGAAACATATAACCAAACTCTTTATTGTTCTACCCTTGAACAAATGACAGGTAATTCATCTTTTATGTCTAGATATTACTCTTCAATAGCTTCACTTGGTATGTTTATGAATGTGGGTATATAAAATTTAACTCTAAACTCAAAAGAAACGTGCCCTCACTTGTCTCTAAAGAACCCTTTGAAGACGTGTTTTTTAATTTTGTTTTATTCATAAATAATCTTTCAATACTCTAGCCAAATAACTACTAATCTCAGCAAACCCTATTTAAGCAATGCTTGGATTGATGTTTTCTTATTACATAAAATAAAAAGCCATGAGATATCCTCATGGCTTTTTATTTGTTAGAGCGGGTGATGGGAATCGAACCCACGTAGTCAGCTTGGAAGGCTGAAGTTCTACCATTGAACTACACCCGCATTCATTTATAATTAACTCTGCTTTTGAGAGATTACTTTTACTTAGTTCCGACTAAGTAAATCTATCATCACCATTTTTTTAATTAAAAATTTGGCAGCCACCTACTCTCCCAGTCAGTCTCCCGACAAGTACCATCGGCCGTTTAGAGCTTAACCATCGTGTTCGGAATGGGAACGGGTGTTTCCTCTAAGCGCATCGCCGCCAAAAATTGTTTTCGCCTTTTACCAGCGACAAGTAATATAATAACTCAAACCGCTCCTCCTGTCAACAACTTTATTTATTTTTTTTTAATATCGCTTTTATTTTTCATGCAGTATATAGCTACAAAAAAAGCATTGCTATTCATATTACACTAAATACCCTAATTAAACCTATCCTATTTAACAACCAATTCTAAGGCTTCTCTCTAAAAGAGTGTATCTTTACCACTATTTAAAAAACATCACTTCCTTAAATTTTATTTATATATTTTCAGAATAATCGGAACATACTCAGTCTACTTACGTCTAATATATCATAAGTTAATTAATAAAAGAGGTGATTATTTCTATGAAACTAAATAATATTCAAAGATCCCCCTATTTACTACTTACTCTACTTCTAGGTCTTTCTCTGACAGGCTGCTCCTCTCATTCAGCTACTAGCCAGCCTCCTAATGGTTCTATATCTTATCTTGCACCTGCTGAGTCTGCAACTGCTGATATCGAAGAAACAGCTCCTATAGTTTTTAACTCTGAAAGCTATAACAGCTTTACAGAAAATCCTTTTATTAAAACAACAGATGAAACATTCTCCACCTTTTCTATCGATGTAGATATAGCTTCCTACAGTAACGTTAGGCGGTTTATTACCAATCAAGAGTTACCTCCTGTAGATGCTATTCGTACAGAGGAACTTATAAATTACTTTAACTATAGCTATCCTGAACCTACAGACAATATTCCATTTTCACTTTCCCAAGAAATGATGCCTTGTCCTTGGAATGAATCTAGCCAACTTCTTCTTATTGGACTACAAGGGAAACATCTACAGCCTGATGAAGTTCCACCTAGTAACTTAGTCTTCTTACTAGATGTATCCGGTTCTATGTCTGATACCAATAAGCTACCTTTATTAAAGAAATCCTTTAATATCTTAACCTCTAATCTTAAGGAAAGTGATTGCATTTCTATTGTTGTATATGCCGGAGCCTCTGGAGTTGTCCTAGATGGTGTAGCTGGTAATGATGAGTCTCTTATTAATGAAGCTTTAGAGTCCCTTGAAGCCGGTGGTTCTACTGCTGGTGCTGAAGGAATTGCCATGGCCTATGAATTAGCTGAAAAACACTTTATTAAAGATGGTAATAACAGAGTTATTTTAGCAACTGACGGTGATTTTAATGTCGGTCCTAATAGTGAATCTGATCTCATTAGAATTATTGAGAAAAAACGTGAAAAAGGGATTTTTTTATCTGTTTTAGGATTAGGTATGGGGAATTATAAAGATGATAAAATGGAAAGTCTAGCTGATCATGGTAATGGCAATTATGCTTATATTGACTCTTTGCAAGAAGCAAAAAAGGTATTAGGTGAACAACTAACAGGTACATTATTTACTATCGCTAAAGATGTTAAAATTCAAGTTGATTTCAATCCAGATAAAGTTGAATCTTATCGATTAATCGGCTATGAAAATAGGCTTCTTAATAAAGAGGATTTTGATAATGATTCTGTAGATGCTGGTGAAATTGGAGCCGGTCATAATGTCACTGCATTATATGAAATTACGCCTAATGCTAGCACTACCAACAAATCTAAAGTAGTTGATTATTATGATGATACTACCATTCCCATAGCAGATGAATATGGTCTTATCAAACTTCGTTATAAGGCTCCTGATTCTAATGAAAGTCGTTTACTTTCTGTTAAGTTTTCGCCTTCACTAACACAATCTAACACCAATATTACTTTTGCTGCTGCTGTAGCTGAATATAGTATGCTTCTAAGAAACTCTTCTTATAAAGGTAATTCGTCTCTTGACCAGGTTTTATCTCTTATTAAGCCTTATGCTAATGAAGATGTTCATAAATCCGGATTTTACGATTTAGTTGAAGCAACCAAACCTTTACTTCCTTCTACTTCAAGTAGTACTTCAATTACATCTATAAATCAAGACAGTATCGTGAATGCCTATATGTCCATCATTAATAAACTCTATGAAGAAGATCCTGGACTTAACGACGAAATTTCTATCTTAGCAATAGATACTACTAAAATGTGTAATATTACCTCTTATGAAAAAACTCTTTTGTTGGAAAAGCTTAAAAATGTATATGAATTAGAAATTATAGACTCTACTTTTGAAGACTTAAAAAAAGATGGCTACATCTTAGAAGACCAACTCTACTTTCCTAATGGCATCCTCATTAATATAGAAGATACGCCTATTGAAAATGATTCCACCTTCACATTTAATGCCTCTAAATGGCGTAGTGGGTTAGGCTCTATTGGTTACAATAATTCAACTATTACCTATATGAATTCCACTTGGGAAATTACTGTTCAAAGCTCATGGATTTCATGATTTAGTCTACTATAAAAAGAATCTATTATATACATATCTCACTTAGTAGATTCTACCCTTTCTATGGCATTGTCTATCATGAAAAAGCTGTCTATAGGTTATATTTTATCATACATTATTGACTCCTTCACTCTACCTTGTTACACAAACCAAACTAAAAAAAGATAGGATTACTTGTTGATTCCAACAGTCTAATCCTATCTTTCCTTATTCTATGCTAAGCTTTCTTTAACCCATTCTTTAATACTCTCTAGGAACCCTTTCTTTTCTACAGAAATCTTAGTTTCATTTGCCGCTATATTCGTAGTTTTATCCTCTACTACCATTCTATCCACTCCTTCAATTTTAACAACAAATTCTACCTTACTATCATTGGCTTCATTATTTCCAGTAAAGGTTGTATAGTCTTTAGCTATTTCTACTAAGGCATCTTTAATCTCTAGAAATTCACTTAAGCTATTAAGCTTATCTGATACTCCCTCCTTTAATTTTAATATTCCTTCCTTATTGAATTCATTCATGCCAGTAGCTAATGTTTTTGCTCCCTCTTCTAACTGACTAGTTGCATCTACTAGGGAATTCATTCCACTTGTTAGCTTTCCACTTCCTTGCTCAAGTGTTTTAGTTCCTTCCACTGCGGAATTAAGTCCTTCTACCAAACTTTCACTACCATCATCTAAAGCTTTTGCACCTGCTGCTAAATCGTTAGCTTTATTGACATACGAACTAAGACCTGTACCAAGGGTCATTGAACTTTCTTTTAATTGACTCATTCCACCACTAATTTGTGTTAAAGCTGCCTTTTGAGGTAAATCATTTGGCAAGGTTGCTAAAACTTGAGCTAATGTATCATTTAAACTATTGATAGCGGCTGTCTGTTTATCAACCCCTGCTACTAACTCTTTTCCTTTATTTACATAAGCTACACTATTTTCATATAAACTATTAGCCCCTGTGTTTAACTTTATGGCTCCTCCCTGCAAACTACTAATACCAGAAGTAAGTTGTCCTGCTCCATTAATAAAACTATTCATACCTCTTTGGAATTCTTTTATCTTGGTATTAAATAAACTCATCGAACTAAAAAGTGTAGTTGAGCCCTTTACTAATTGATTACCTGATCTGACTAATTTATTAAGGTTTTCGGTCATATTATCAAATTCTTCTAACCCTTTAATATCACTAAGTTCTGGTAAATTAGCTGATGTAGAAATGTAAATAGGTGCTAAATAAAACTCTTCCACATCTCCTTCTATTTCTATAGTATCTGATACTAGATCTATTCCTTTATCTCCTAAATTCTCTGACATTCCAGGAAGCATAGCCCCTACTACAGCTTTTCTAGAGCCATCACTTAATAATTTACCATTTGTAATCTCTATATTCTGCATTACATCTGCATCTAGCATAATCATACCAAGTGAATAAAATGGTGCATACAGTTCACGCTCTTTACCTTCTATTATTTTTTTTGCTTTAACTGTATTAGTTTGTTTAACTGTTATTTTTAAATGTCCACTTTTACCGCTTAATTCTTCAGGTGTCATCTCTTTCCCATCTAATACATAAGTCACCGCGGTCTCTACTGGTAATGCTTTTGTTGTTTCTCCTTGATAGTAAATATCCTTACCATTTGTCTGCCATGTCAGATTGTTACCATCTTTAGTAGGTACTTCATCCCCTTTTAAATTTATAATATTTTTAAGCTCAGAAATATCCTTGACTTCTGTTTCATTATTAACTTCAAGATGGTTGCTTACAATAATTTTTTGTGTTTCTCCTTGGCTGTTTGCCGTTACAAATACCATTTCATTTTTAGTTGCTGCAAAGGTAGATGGTGCAATCATTGCAGCTACCATACTCATTATTAAAACCTTTTCACATCTTTTCGCTAATTTCATAGCTTACACCTCTCTCATATTTATTACTAATTTTCACACCACTTAAAAGTAGTTTTACGAATTAGTGGTTCACATATTAAAAGTACTGAAGGTAAAATACATAAAATCATTGCCATACTAATCAATGCTCCTCTCGCCATCATACCCGTAAGAGATGAAATGATATCAATTCGTGAAATCATTGCCACTCCTACTGTTGCTCCAAAGAAAGATAAGGCACTAGTTACTATTGATTTAGCAGTAGATGATAATGCTATTCTCATGGCCTCTTTCTTATCCTCCGTTGTGGCTAATTCTTCTTTAAATCTACTCGTCAAAAGAATGGCATAATCTACTGTTGATCCTAATTGAACACAACCTATAACAATAGAAGAAATAAAACATATAACCGTGCCTGTATAAGCAGGAATGCCCATATTACAAGAAATAGCTAACTCTATAACTCCCACTAAAATAATAGGTAGGGAAATAGATTTAAATGATATTGCGATAATAACAAGTACAATTAACACAGAAAGGATATTAACATTTTTAAAGTCTATGTCAGAAATACTAATAAGGTCATTTGTTAAAGATGCTTCTCCTGTCATATAAGCATCTTTATCATACTCCCTCATAATATCTCTAATCTCTTTCATTTGCTTAGCCACTTCATCTGTTGCAACAGCATAAGATGAATTAATAAATACTCTTTCATACCCGCCATTAAAGAAAACTTCTTTAGCTTCTTCTGGTAACATTTCTTTTGGAAGCATTGGACCTACAATGTCTTCATACCCTATAATCCAGTTCACACCTGGTACTTTCTTAATACGGTTAATCATTTCCTTTGTATCTGATTCAGAAACATTTTCATTAATAGCCACTAAATGTGTAGCTTGCATATCATAAACATCTTTCATTTCATTTAAAGCTACTATTGATTTCATATCTTGTGGTAAACCCCTATCCACCTTATAGTAGACTTCAGTATGTATCTGACCGTATACTGCTGGAATAACAAGCATCAGTCCAATAAGTACCATAATAATAGGTTTCTTTGTTATCATATCACTAAATTTATCAAACTCTGGCAAAATCGTCTTATGCTGAAACCTATGAATAAGTGGGTCAAATATTAATATTAGTGAAGGTAATATGGTAAGTGTACAAATCACACCTAACAATACACCCTTTGCCATGACAATTCCTATATCTTGACCTAATGTAAGTTTCATACTAATTAGCGCTAAGAAACTAGCAACTGTAGTGAGTGCTGCTGCAGACACTGAAGTAGCAGTATATTTAATTGCCCTGGCCATAGCTTCTATATGATCATAACTTTCTCTCTCTTCTTCATACCTATGAAATAAGAAAATAGAGAAGTCCATTGTTACGCCTAATTGAAGTACTGCGGCTATAGCTTTAGTAATATAAGAAATCTCACCCAAGAAATAGTTAGTTCCCATATTATATAAAATACCAAAGCCTATACCTATTAAAAATATCACTGGAATAAAAACAGACTTGAGGGCAAATGCCAATACAATGGTAGATAAAACAACTGCAAGTAATATGTATAATCCTTTCTCTGAATTGGCTACATCAATCATATCTGAAATAACGGGTGACAATCCACTAAACTTATATTCATGCTTACTCTCATCTACGATTTGTTCAATAGAATTTACTGCTGCTAAAGTCCTATCTTCTGCTGTTGAACCTTCTAGATTAATAACTATTAAAGTATCCTCACCTCTATAAACCATTTCAGCCAAATCATCTGGCAGCATCTCAACAGGAATAACATTATCTACTAAGTCTCTTAACCATAATACAGATCCTACTCCGTCCACTTGTTTAATCTTCTCGACTACCTTATCAATCTCCTTATCTGGTACATTCTCAAAAACCAGCATACCTATTCCTGTTGATCCAAAAGCTTGATCCATCACCTTAAGTCCTTGTACAGACTCTGCATCATCAGGTAAATATGCCAGAATATCATAATTAGTTCTTGTATAACCAAGTCCAAAAATGGATGGAATAGCTAAAATAATAGCTATAACCATAACTAGTACACGATGTTTACTAACCCATCTCCCAAACTGATACATAAAATCACCTCTTTAAAAATATTTGGTACAACATTAACCTTTTCCCCTTATAATCTATACCACTTCAATTAATGACCAAAAGTCATTAAAGATACTTTATCACCAAACTGACCATTGGTCAATAATTAAATTGTAAAAAAATAACCTAATTATCTTATAGATAATCAGGTTATTTTCCTTTTTTAAGCTTTTCCGGATCTAATAATTTGTCTAATACTTTCATATAAATAAGGTTTTAAAGCATCTATCTGTACCGGTTGCTCAAATAATATAGAATTATACGCTGTGCTTCCTACTAACTCTATTATTAAAAATAAAGTAATTTCTGCATCTTTAAATTTAAAATCTTGTTTATTAGCACTTTGCATGAAAAGATGGTAGTAACTTAGTTCCTCCTGATTCTCATCATTTAATGATTTTGAGAGAACTTTCTTATAAACCCCCCATGATAAATCTTTCGAAATCATTCTTAATAATACTTTATCCTTCTTTAATTGCTCTATTACATCATCAATAATAAAAAGTACTTGTCCTTCAAAATCTATCACTCCACTATCTCTTAATCTAGAAATAGCTTGCATAAAAAGAAAACTTGTCTTTCTTATAATAAGTTTATCTCTAATATCATATTTGTCCTTAAAATATAAATAGAAGGTTCCTTTGGCTACTCCCGCCTTTTCTACAATATCACTAATAGCCGTATTATTAATACCTTTTGTAGTAAAAAGTTCAAAAGCTGTGTTAAACAAAGCTTCCTGTTTTTTCCGTTTATTTTCTTCTGCTTTGCTCATTTATACCGCCTACCTTATATACTTTCTTATAATTAGTTACCTAACTCAACCTACGTTATTTTCATTTTTTATATTAATACTCAGACATCTTACACTTATATAGAGTATGTTTCTAATAGTATACTATAAACTTTTGCCTTTGTTAATTATTTTACATAACAAAAAACACCCTTTCGGGTGTTATCTTCTCAAACTCTCAAAAACAAATACTACAACCTTTTGTTTAACCGTTTTATCTAGGTCAAACCCTCGAACCGTTAGTATTGGTCACCTACACATGTTACCATGCTTACAGCTCCAACCTATCTACCTCATAGTCTCTAAGGGGTCTTACTCCTTTCGGATGGGAAATCTTATCTTGTGGTCTGCTTCACGCTTAGATGCCTTCAGCGTTTATCAGATCCAGACTTGGCTACTCTGCTATGCCTTTGGTAAGACAACAGATGCACCAGTGGTCCGTCCATCCCGGTCCTCTCGTACTAAGGACAGCTCCACTCAAATTTCCTGCGCCCACGACGGATAGGGACCGAACTGTCTCACGACGTTCTGAACCCAGCTCGCGTACCGCTTTAATGGGCGAACAGCCCAACCCTTGGAACCTGCTTCAGCTCCAGGATGCGATGAGCCGACATCGAGGTGCCAAACCTCCCCGTCGATGTGAACTCTTGGGGGAGATAAGCCTGTTATCCCCGGGGTAGCTTTTATCCGTTGAGCGATGGCAATCCCACTTTCATACCACCGGATCACTAAGTCCTACTTTCGTACCTGCTCCACCCGTCGGTGTCGCAGTCAAGCAACCTTATGCCTTTGCACTCTTCGAATGGTTTCCGACCATTCTGAGGTTACCTTTGAGCGCCTCCGTTACTCTTTAGGAGGCGACCGCCCCAGTCAAACTGTCCACCTGACATTGTCCCCAGACCCGGCTAACGGGCCATGGTTAGAAGTTAAGTATTACAAGAGAGGTATCCCACCGGCGACTCCACCTAGACTGGCGTCCAGATTTCTCAGTCTCCCTCCTATCCTGTACATGTAATACCCAACCTCAGTATCAAGCTACAGTAAAGCTCCACGGGGTCTTTCCGTCCTGTCGCGGGTAACCAGCATCTTCACTGGTACTACAATTTCACCGGGTGCGCTGTCGAGACAGTGCCCAAATCATTACGCCTTTCGTGCGGGTCAGAACTTACCTGACAAGGAATTTCGCTACCTTAGGACCGTTATAGTTACGGCCGCCGTTTACTGGGGCTTAAGTTCAAAGCTTCGTCTTGCGACTAACCTCTCCCCTTAACCTTCCAGCACCGGGCAGGCGTCAGCCCTTATACATCACCTTTCGGTTTAGCAAAGACCTGTGTTTTTGTTAAACAGTTGCTTGGGCCTATTCTCTGCGGCCTACCTAAGTAGGCACCCCTTCTCCCTAAGTTACGGGGTCATTTTGCCGAGTTCCTTAACAACGCTTCTCCCGTCGGCCTTAGGATTCTCTCCTCATCCACCTGTGTCGGTTTACGGTACGGGTACCTATCACGCAATAGCAGCTTTTCTCGGCAGCGTGGGTTCAGCAACTTCTCTACTTTAATTTCGATCCCCATCACACTTCATCCTCGTTCCCCGGGTTTTCCTTGGGAATGCGACTTTGTGCTTGGCCCAGGATACCATTCCTGGGATTGCCTACCCTCCTGCGTCCCTGCAGTTCTGATAATAGGTAGTACTGGAATATGAACCAGTTGTCCATCGACTACGACTTTCGTCCTCGCCTTAGGTCCCGACTTACCCAGAGCAGATCAGCTTTACTCTGGAAACCTTGGATATTCGGCCTACAAGATTCTCACTTGTATCTCGCTACTCATTCCGGCATTCTCACTTGTAATTACTCCACAGCTCCTTACGGTACTGCTTCTGCGTCGTTACAACGCTCCTCTACCAATCCACTATTGTGAATTCCATAGCTTCGGTGGTGTGTTTTAGCCCCGGACATTTTCGGCGCAAGATCTCTCGACTAGTGAGCTATTACGCACTCTTTGAATGAGTGGCTGCTTCTAAGCCAACATCCTAGTTGTCTTCGAAATCTCACATCCTTTTCCACTTAACACACACTTGGGGACCTTAGCTGATGGTCTGGACTGTTTTCCTTTTGACCACGTGTCTTATCACTCGTAGTCTGACTGCTGACGGTATCTTGATGGCATTCTTAGTTTGATATGCTTCGGTAAGCTTGTAGGCCCCCTAGGCAATTCAGTGCTTTACCTCCATTAGACTCCTATCAACGCTAGCCCTAAAGCTATTTCGAGGAGAACCAGCTATCTCCGGGTTCGATTGGAATTTCTCCGCTACCCACACGTCATCTCCTACCTTTTTCAACAGATGTGAGTTCGGACCTCCATTACCTTTTACGGTAACTTCATCCTGCACATGGGTAGGTCACCCGGTTTCGGGTCTACTAACAATGACTATTTTGGCGCCCTATTCAGACTTGGTTTCCCTTCGGCTTCGTACCTCCTGGTACTTAACCTTGCCACAGCTAGTAACTCGCCGGACCGTTCTACAAAAAGTACGCGGCTGCACATCATATGGTGCTTCCACTGCTTGTAAACATAGAGTTTCAGGTTCTCTTTCACTCCCCTCCCGGGGTTCTTTTCACCTTTCCTTCACAGTACTATGCGCTATCGGTCACCGAGGAGTATTTAGGCTTGGGGGGTGGTCCCCCCGGCTTCCCACAAGGTTTCTCGTGTCTCGTGGTACTCTGGATACTGCTAGGCTTCACTTGGATTTCGCTTACGGGATTATCACCCTCTTTGATGAGACTTTCCAGACTCTTCAGCTATCCGCATTCTTGCCATGTCGCAGTCCTCAACCCCAGATTACAAGTAATCTGGTTTGGCCTGTTTCCCTTTCGCTCGCCGCTACTCAGGAAATCGATGTTTCTTTCTCCTCCTGAAGGTACTTAGATGTTTCAGTTCCCTTCGTTCCCTTCCTATAGTTATGGATTGGCTATAGGATGACAGAGGTTTGCTCTGTCAGGTTTCCCCATTCGGATATCTACGGATCAAAGTTTATTTGCAACTCCCCGTAGCTTTTCGCAGCTTATCACGTCCTTCATCGGCTCTCGGTGCCAAGGCATCCACTCTACGCTCTTAGTAGCTTGACCTTATTGCTCATTATTGAGCGGTCTAATCATGTTTTCACATGATTGGTGCCTTGTTAATTATCATTTCTGATAAAAACAAAGAATGTTTTAAGTCATTTCTGACTATATCGGTTAAATTGTAGATTTTACACCCTGACAAACATTTTTGCATTATACAATGCGTGTACATTTATCGTTAGGCGCAAGTTATATTGCTATAACTTACAAATCTATAATTGTTGTAGTATTTGTTTTTCAAAGTACAAGTAGTACATTTAGTACAATTATGTCCATTATTTGGACAGTGGAGATTAAGGGATTCGAACCCTTGACCCCCTGCGTGCAAGGCAGGTGCTCTCCCAACTGAGCTAAACCCCCATAAATGTGGCAACCACTTACTCTCCCAGTCAGTCTCCCGACAAGTACCATCAGCCGCTTAGGTCTTAACCTACGTGTTCGGAATGGAAACGGGTGTTTCCCCTAAGCGCATCATCACCACAAATGAGTGAAATATTCATTTAGTTCAATGAACTTTCAAAACAAAATAGTAACTAACAAACCATCGATTTCTATCCTTAGAAAGGAGGTGATCCAGCCGCACCTTCCGATACGGCTACCTTGTTACGACTTCACCCCAGTTATTGGTTTTGCCTTAGACGGCTCCCTCCCCGAAGGGTTGGGTCACCGGCGTTGGGCCCCCCCAACTCCCCATGGTGTGACGGGCGGTGTGTACAAGACCCGGGAACGTATTCACCGCGACATTCTGATTCGCGATTACTAGCGATTCCAACTTCATGTAGTCGAGTTGCAGACTACAATCCGAACTGGGACTGCTTTTTTGAGGTTTGCTGACTCTCGCGAGATCGCTTCCCTTTGTAGCAGCCATTGTAGCACGTGTGTAGCCCTAAACATAAGGGGCATGATGATTTGACGTCATCCCCACCTTCCTCCAAGTTATCCCTGGCAGTCTCTCTAGAGTGCCCAACTTAATGATGGCTACTAAAGATAGGGGTTGCGCTCGTTGCGGGACTTAACCCAACATCTCACGACACGAGCTGACGACAACCATGCACCACCTGTCACCAATGTCCTAGCAAGCTAGGAAAGGTCCGATTAAAGACCGGTCATCGGGATGTCAAGTTTAGGTAAGGTTCTTCGCGTTGCTTCGAATTAAACCGCATGCTCCACCGCTTGTGCGGGTCCCCGTCAATTCCTTTGAGTTTCAATCTTGCGATCGTACTTCCCAGGTGGGAATGCTTAATGTGTTAACTTCGGCACCGAGACCCGTAAGCCCCGACACCTAGCATTCATCGTTTACAGCGTGGACTACCAGGGTATCTAATCCTGTTTGCTCCCCACGCTTTCGTGCCTCAGCGTCAGTTATGGTCCAGAAAGCCGCCTTCGCTACTGGTGTTCCTCCGAATCTCTACGCATTTCACCGCTACACTCGGAATTCCACTTTCCTCTCCCACACTCTAGTTCATCAGTTTCAGAAGCAGCTTAGAGGTTGAGCCCCTAAATTTCACTTCTGACTTAACAAACCGCCTACGCACCCTTTACACCCAGTAAATCCGGATAACGCTCGCTCCCTACGGTATTACCGCGGCTGCTGGCACGTAGTTAGCCGGAGCTTCTTAGTCAGGTACCGTCATTTTTTTCTTCCCTGCTGATAGAAGTTTACAATCCGAAGACCTTCTTCCTTCACGCGGCGTCGCTGCATCAGGCTTGCGCCCATTGTGCAATATTCCCCACTGCTGCCTCCCGTAGGAGTTTGGGCCGTGTCTCAGTCCCAATGTGGCCGTTCACCCTCTCAGGCCGGCTATGGATCGTCGCCTTGGTGGGCTGTTATCTCACCAACTAGCTAATCCAACGCGGGTCCATCCTATGCCGATAAATCTTTACTATAATAATCATGCGATTACCGATAGTTTATGCGGTATTAGCGTTCGTTTCCAAACGTTATCCCCCTGCATAGGGCAGGTTACCCACGCGTTACTCACCCGTCCGCCACTAACCTTGAGGAGTAAGCTCCTCGCAGTTCGTTCGACTTGCATGTGTTAAGCACGCCGCCAGCGTTCATCCTGAGCCAGGATCAAACTCTCATAAAAAAGTTTGTCCATGTAGTATCTCTACTACTGACCATTTTACTTAGTACAAGTTGTACTGATTCTCATCTCTTATTAGAGACGTAATGAATCGACTGGTTTATAGTTACTATTTTGTTTTCAAAGTTCATTTGTTGTTTGTTTATCAAGGCTTAATACCTTTTCTTGTCTGCTGTTGTTTACCGCTGACTCGTATAATATTACATCATTACCTTGCATAAGTCAATAGGATTCTAGATTTTTTTATACTTTTTATTATGACTATAGTATTATGCTTTTATTCATCGAACCAATATATTTTACTTCTATCTATAAACTGGAATATCAAAAGTCTTATTTGCACCTTCAAATTCCTCATAAATTTCTTCAATTCGTTTCGCTTGTTTAATTGCCCATGCTACATCTGTGGCATATTGATGTGTTCCTGGACTGGCAGGATTCCATCGCATTTCATATAATGTATCTTGAGCATAAATATCGTGATTAACATATTGCTCTGATATGTACTTAGCCCCACCCTCTATAGCCTTGTCAGGAGTAGTCCAACCCATTTTATAAGCAAATGCAGCTCCTTCTCCCAAAGGATTACTATCTATCGCTTTTATCCCATACATATTATACACTTTTGCCCCTTTATACATAACACCTTGAGCTAATGCACTAGTTCCATTACCTGTTTCTAATAATGAGTGAGCCACTAAATATATTTCATTTAGATGATAATCTTCTGCAGCTTGAATAAAAACGTTTTCTTTTCCACTTAAAGTTCCCTTACCTTCTAAATACTTCTTCATAATATCAACCGAAATACCTGCCGGCTCTGATAAATCTAGGAACTGATACTTATAGTTATTAATATTATAGCGATTTGGAATGCAATACGATTTAATATCGTTAAGCGATGCAGACACCCACTTCCCATTCTTAGATACCATTGGATTAGAAGCTTTCTGTATATTAAGTGCCATCTCTAAAGGAATTCCGTAATTAGAATATGTCTCATTAATACTACTTGTAGTTTCCATCTCTATATTTTCTGATGTCTTACTATAAGTAGTGTTATATGGCTTTTCCCATGCTATTTCTATATTCATATTTCTATTTACAATTTCACTTACTTCAACTAAGAATTCATTTTTTTTAGTGCTGTTTGCTTCAAGAAATTGATTATACATATTAGTTTCTATTACCATAATATTCCCCCATAAATGATATAACTACTATTTATAATACAGCTTAATTTTTCTATTCCTTATCTATCACTATATTTATTCATCTCTTTGGCAAAAATAATCAGAACTGCTCTTTTAAGAAATATCGCTATAGTATTTCTTACATAATAATAGATATCTATTATTATGTGTAAGCACTCAATTGAATAACTATTTTTTATTATACCAATCTTTTATTTGTGTGTTAATAGTTTATAGATAAAAAGGAGCTAACTATACAGTTAGCTCCTTTTTTAAGCGCGAGACGGGACTCGAACCCGCGACCCTCTCCTTGGCAAGGAGATGCTCTACCAACTGAGCCACTCGCGCGTAAATCTGGCAACCACTTACTCTCCCAGTCAGTCACCCAACAAGTACCATCAGCCGCTTAGATCTTAACCTACGTGTTCGGAATGGAAACGGGTGTTTCCCCTAAGCGCATTATCACCAGAAATATTTTGTTGTTTAACGCATATATACTATATCGTATTTACTTACGTATGTCAATATATTTTTCATATCCTCCCTGACTAAACTATAGTCTAGTATCTAGAGCTAGATATTCTTTATCTCTCATTTTCCTAGCTTGCTAACCATTCACTACCAACTTATTGATTATCCATATTCATCACTCTACTCATATATGCTATACTAGAACAAAAATATATTAGGAGATAGATATGAATATCATTATAAGACAAGCCCAATTAGATGATTTAGACCGTATTACTTTTGTTGAAAGTACATGTTTTCCTCAAACCGAAGCTGCTAATAAAACTCAGTTCCAACAACGTCTTCTTACTTTTAAAGAAAGTTTTTTTGTAGCAGAACACTATAATCAAATCATAGGTTTTATAAATGGTGCCGTTATTGATGAGCCTACTATTAGTGATATTCTTTTCAAACAAGCAGACTTACACAAACCTTCAGGCACCTATCAAACAATCTTTGGACTAGATATTATGCCCGATTATCGTCATCAAGGTATCGCTATTAAGCTTATGAATCATATGATTGATTATGCTAAATCTACCAAAAGAAAAGGTGTTATTTTAACTTGCAAAGAAAATCTTATTCCCTTTTATAATCAGTTTGGCTATGTTAACCATGGTATTTCTGAGTCAATTCATGGGGGTGCTATTTGGTATGATATGATTTTACTATTTTAGTATCAATCAAGCAATAAAATACCTGTTTTTCAACATTAAATTTTACGGTCTCTATAAAACAGCGATTAGTTATAGAACGAAATTGATCACTTTATAGAAGATATTTTATGTAACAAAAAAACACCCTTTCGGGTGCTCTCTTCTCATACTCTCAAAAACAAATACTACAACTATTTAACCGTTTTATCTAGGTCAAACCCTCGAACCGTTAGTATTGGTCACCTACACATGTTACCATGCTTACAGCTCCAACCTATCTACCTCATAGTCTCTAAGGGGTCTTACTCCTTTCGGATGGGAAATCTTATCTTGTGGTCTGCTTCACGCTTAGATGCCTTCAGCGTTTATCAGATCCAGACTTGGCTACTCTGCTATGCCTTTGGTAAGACAACAGATGCACCAGTGGTCCGTCCATCCCGGTCCTCTCGTACTAAGGACAGCTCCACTCAAATTTCCTGCGCCCACGACGGATAGGGACCGAACTGTCTCACGACGTTCTGAACCCAGCTCGCGTACCGCTTTAATGGGCGAACAGCCCAACCCTTGGAACCTGCTTCAGCTCCAGGATGCGATGAGCCGACATCGAGGTGCCAAACCTCCCCGTCGATGTGAACTCTTGGGGGAGATAAGCCTGTTATCCCCGGGGTAGCTTTTATCCGTTGAGCGATGGCAATCCCACTTTCATACCACCGGATCACTAAGTCCTACTTTCGTACCTGCTCCACCCGTCGGTGTCGCAGTCAAGCAACCTTATGCCTTTGCACTCTTCGAATGGTTTCCGACCATTCTGAGGTTACCTTTGAGCGCCTCCGTTACTCTTTAGGAGGCGACCGCCCCAGTCAAACTGTCCACCTGACATTGTCCCAGACCCGGCTAACGGGCCATGGTTAGAAGTTAAGTATTACAAGAGAGGTATCCCACCGGCGACTCCACCTAGACTGGCGTCCAGATTTCTCAGTCTCCCTCCTATCCTGTACATGTAATACCCAACCTCAGTATCAAGCTACAGTAAAGCTCCACGGGGTCTTTCCGTCCTGTCGCGGGTAACCAGCATCTTCACTGGTACTACAATTTCACCGGGTGCGCTGTCGAGACAGTGCCCAAATCATTACGCCTTTCGTGCGGGTCAGAACTTACCTGACAAGGAATTTCGCTACCTTAGGACCGTTATAGTTACGGCCGCCGTTTACTGGGGCTTAAGTTCAAAGCTTCGTCTTGCGACTAACCTCTCCCCTTAACCTTCCAGCACCGGGCAGGCGTCAGCCCTTATACATCACCTTTCGGTTTAGCAAAGACCTGTGTTTTTGTTAAACAGTTGCTTGGGCCTATTCTCTGCGGCCTACCTAAGTAGGCACCCCTTCTCCCTAAGTTACGGGGTCATTTTGCCGAGTTCCTTAACAACGCTTCTCCCGTCGGCCTTAGGATTCTCTCCTCATCCACCTGTGTCGGTTTACGGTACGGGTACCTATCACGCAATAGCAGCTTTTCTCGGCAGTGTGGGTTCAGCAACTTCTCTACTTTAATTTCGATCCCCATCACACTTCATCCTCGTTCCCCGGGTTTTCCTTGGGAATGCGACTTTGTGCTTGGCCCAGGATACCATTCCTGGGTTTGCCTACCCTCCTGCGTCCCTGCAGTTCTGATAATAGGTAGTACTGGAATATGAACCAGTTGTCCATCGACTACGACTTTCGTCCTCGCCTTAGGTCCCGACTTACCCAGAGCAGATCAGCTTTACTCTGGAAACCTTGGATATTCGGCCTACAAGATTCTCACTTGTATCTCGCTACTCATTCCGGCATTCTCACTTGTAATTACTCCACAGCTCCTTACGGTACTGCTTCTGCGTCGTTACAACGCTCCTCTACCAATCCAACTAAGTTGAATTCCATAGCTTCGGTGGTGTGTTTTAGCCCCGGACATTTTCGGCGCAAGATCTCTCGACTAGTGAGCTATTACGCACTCTTTGAATGAGTGGCTGCTTCTAAGCCAACATCCTAGTTGTCTTCGAAATCTCACATCCTTTTCCACTTAACACACACTTGGGGACCTTAGCTGATGGTCTGGACTGTTTTCCTTTTGACCACGTGTCTTATCACTCGTAGTCTGACTGCTGACGGTATCTTGATGGCATTCTTAGTTTGATATGCTTCGGTAAGCTTGTGGGCCCCCTAGGCAATTCAGTGCTTTACCTCCATTAGACTCCTATCAACGCTAGCCCTAAAGCTATTTCGAGGAGAACCAGCTATCTCCGGGTTCGATTGGAATTTCTCCGCTACCCACACGTCATCTCCACCTTTTTCAACAGATGTGAGTTCGGACCTCCATTACCTTTTACGGTAACTTCATCCTGCACATGGGTAGGTCACCCGGTTTCGGGTCTACTAACAATGACTATTTTGGCGCCCTATTCAGACTTGGTTTCCCTTCGGCTTCGTACCTCCTGGTACTTAACCTTGCCACAGCTAGTAACTCGCCGGACCGTTCTACAAAAAGTACGCGGTTGCACATCATATGGTGCTTCCACTGCTTGTAAACATAGAGTTTCAGGTTCTCTTTCACTCCCCTCCCGGGGTTCTTTTCACCTTTCCTTCACAGTACTATGCGCTATCGGTCACCGAGGAGTATTTAGGCTTGGGGGGTGGTCCCCCCAGCTTCCCACAAGGTTTCTCGTGTCTCGTGGTACTCTGGATACTGCTAGGCTTCACTTGGATTTCGCTTACGGGATTATCACCCTCTTTGATGAGACTTTCCAGACTCTTCAGCTATCCGCATTCTTGCCACGACGCAGTCCTCAACCCCAGATTACAAGTAATCTGGTTTGGCCTGTTTCCCTTTCGCTCGCCGCTACTTAGGAAATCGATGTTTCTTTCTCCTCCTGAAGGTACTTTAGATGTCTCAGTTCCCTTCGTTCCCTTCCTATAGTTATGTATTGGCTATAGGATGACAGAGGTTTTGCTCTGCCAGGTTTCCCCATTCGGATATCTACGGATCAAAGTTTATTTGCAACTCCCCGTAGCCTTTCGCAGCTTATCACGTCCTTCATCGGCTCTCGGTGCCAAGGCATCCACTCTACGCTCTTAGTAGCTTGACCTATTGCTCATTATTGAGCGGTCTAATCATGTTTTTACATGATTGGTGCCTTGTTAATTATCATTTCTGATAAAAACAAAGAATGTTTTAAGTCATTTCTGACTATATCGGTTAAATTGTAGATTTTACACCCTGACAAACATTTTTGCATTATACAATGCGTGTACATTTATCGTTAGGCGCAAGTTATATTGCTATAACTTACAAATCTATAATTGTTGTAGTATTTGTTTTTCAAAGTACAAGTAGTACATTTAGTACAATCATGTCCATTATTTGGACAGTGGAGATTAAGGGATTCGAACCCTTGACCCCCTGCGTGCAAGGCAGGTGCTCTCCCAACTGAGCTAAACCCCCCATAAATGTGGCAACCACTTACTCTCCCAGTCAGTCTCCCGACAAGTACCATCAGCCGCTTAGGTCTTAACCTACGTGTTCGGAATGGAAACGGGTGTTTCCCCTAAGCGCATCATCACCACAAATGAGTGAAATATTCATTTAGTTCAATGAACTTTCAAAACAAAATAGTAACTAACAAACCATCGATTTCTATCCTTAGAAAGGAGGTGATCCAGCCGCACCTTCCGATACGGCTACCTTGTTACGACTTCACCCCAGTTATTGGTTTTGCCTTAGACGGCTCCCTCCCCGAAGGGTTGGGTCACCGGCGTTGGGCCCCCCCAACTCCCATGGTGTGACGGGCGGTGTGTACAAGACCCGGGAACGTATTCACCGCGACATTCTGATTCGCGATTACTAGCGATTCCAACTTCATGTAGTCGAGTTGCAGACTACAATCCGAACTGGGACTGCTTTTTTGAGGTTTGCTGACTCTCGCGAGATCGCTTCCCTTTGTAGCAGCCATTGTAGCACGTGTGTAGCCCTAAACATAAGGGGCATGATGATTTGACGTCATCCCCACCTTCCTCCAAGTTATCCCTGGCAGTCTCTCTAGAGTGCCCAACTTAATGCTGGCTACTAAAGATAGGGGTTGCGCTCGTTGCGGGACTTAACCCAACATCTCACGACACGAGCTGACGACAACCATGCACCACCTGTCACCAATGTCCTAGCAAGCTAGGAAAGGTCCGATTAAAGACCGGTCATCGGGATGTCAAGTTTAGGTAAGGTTCTTCGCGTTGCTTCGAATTAAACCACATGCTCCACCGCTTGTGCGGGTCCCCGTCAATTCCTTTGAGTTTCAATCTTGCGATCGTACTTCCCAGGTGGAATGCTTAATGTGTTAACTTCGGCACCGAGACCCGTAAGCCCCGACACCTAGCATTCATCGTTTACAGCGTGGACTACCAGGGTATCTAATCCTGTTTGCTCCCCACGCTTTCGTGCCTCAGCGTCAGTTATGGTCCAGAAAGCCGCCTTCGCTACTGGTGTCCTCCGAATCTCTACGCATTTCACCGCTACACTCGGAATTCCACTTTCCTCTCCCACACTCTAGTTCATCAGTTTCAGAAGCAGCTTAGAGGTTGAGCCCCTAAATTTCACTTCTGACTTAACAAACCGCCTACGCACCCTTTACACCCAGTAAATCCGGATAACGCTCGCTCCCTACGTATTACCGCGGCTGCTGGCACGTAGTTAGCCGGAGCTTCTTAGTCAGGTACCGTCATTTTTTTCTTCCCTGCTGATAGAAGTTTACAATCCGAAGACCTTCTTCCTTCACGCGGCGTCGCTGCATCAGGCTTGCGCCCATTGTGCAATATTCCCCACTGCTGCCTCCCGTAGGAGTTTGGGCCGTGTCTCAGTCCCAATGTGGCCGTTCACCCTCTCAGGCCGGCTATGGATCGTCGCCTTGGTGGGCTGTTATCTCACCAACTAGCTAATCCAACGCGGGTCCATCCTATAGCGATAAATCTTTACTATAATAGTCATGCGACTACCGATAGTTTATGCGGTATTAGCGTTCGTTTCCAAACGTTATCCCCCTCTATAGGGCAGGTTACCCACGCGTTACTCACCCGTCCGCCACTAACCTTGAGGAGCAAGCTCCTCGCAGTTCGTTCGACTTGCATGTGTTAAGCACGCCGCCAGCGTTCATCCTGAGCCAGGATCAAACTCTCATAAAAAAGTTTGTCCGTGTAGTATCTCTACTACTGACTATTTTACTTAGTACAAGTTGTACTGATTCTCATCTCTTATTAGAGACGTAATGAATCGACTGGTTTATAGTTACTATTTTGTTTTCAAAGTTCATTTGTTATCTTTGGTTTTTCAACCGCTGACTCGTATAATATTACAGTATTACCTTTCATAAGTCAACACCTTTTTACAACTTTTTTATCTTTCTTTATGTCTTACATTATATGTTTCAAAAAATTCTATTGTAATAGTGTTTAGTTAGTAATGGTAAAACTTATTGTATACAGATTTAATGATTTTAATTCATTATTTTACTATTTCTTTTCTCCATTAGATTAATAGTTTTTTCTACCTCCTTTTTCTTCTATATTCTTTTTACCACTCTATCGTATTTAGAGGCCATCTTAGATGATGGACATATTATTATAGCCCTTAACCTAAGGGCTAAGGGCTATTTGTTCACACAAGATTTCGAGAGAAGGCATTATTCCTTCTTTAAAGTTTATTTATATCGTACAAAACCTTAATAGAAATTGCTAGAGGTGTTAATAATAATCTAGTTATATTCTATTATAAATATAAACGTTAAGCTATTCATCATACTCATACTAACACTTTTAATCTAGTAATTTATTCTACTGACTTAAGGGAATCTACCATTTCAATTTTTTGAAGCTTAAAATGCATAATAATATTCACTAACATAGCAAAAATAAAGGTTAGAACAATAGCTGTGATATTACTTGAAGCATAAAGCTCTCTACCAAACATTAAATCCTCCATTTCTGCTGTTACAATAATGAATACAAAAAGTGCCTTTCCTAATATCAATCCTAACAATGAACCCATTAATGTCAGCATAATATTTTCTCTATAAATATATTGTGATACTTTATAATCATTAAATCCTAATACTTTAATAGTTGCTATTTCCCTATAACGTTCACTAATATTAATAGTTGTTAGATTATAAAGTACAACAAAAGCTAATAACGCCGCTGATACAATAAGAATAATAACAACTGTATCTAAACTAGATGTCATACTATTAAAGCTGTCTGCGTGTTTAGTAGTAAAAGCAAATGAAACAACATTTTCATTTTGTGTTAACTTATTTGAGATAGCTTCTTCATTTCTACCACTTGAATCTACTAAATGAATTAAAAGTTGATTAGCGCTCGGTATGTTTGTTCTTATTTGTTTTGCATAGTCCTGTGTCATATATATATAATGTCCTACATAATTTTCTGTTATGCCAATAACCTTTACATCATAGATTACTAAATCACTGCTCTCAAACTGAATAGTATCTCCTTTTCCTACCTTTAAAAGCTTAGCTAGCTTCTCTGAAATAATAACACCGTTATCCTCTAAAGCTAGTGATTCTTGCGATTCTCTCTCTTTTAGATTAATAAACTCTGACATGTGTGATAAGTCAGGAATCGTTAACAATGTCGTCTCTCGTTGCTCTTCACCATAAATTGCTTTAATATTTTCTTTGCTTACCTCTAAGAAATTTTTAATATAAGTATCGCCCTCTATATTATCAGCTGTACCTTCTTTAACTGTTACTTCTAAATCATATCGAAAAATATCACCATATTGTCTTCCTACAATACTTATGATGGATTGTTTTAATCCTAATCCAGCAACAAGTAGTGCTGTACATCCAGCAATTCCAATAATAGTCATGAAGAATTTCTTCTTGTATCTAAAAATATTACGTGCTACTACCTTCTGAAAGAAGTTCATTCTCTTCCAAATAAATGGAATACGTTCTAATAAAATACGTTTTCCATTAGCCGGCGCCTTAGGTCTCATTAATTCTGATGGCTGTTCTTTAAGTTCTTTAATAGTAGTAAATACTGCTGCCAAAACCGTCAATGCTATCATTGCCGTAATTGCTGATAAGGCTTCACCTGGATAAACCTTATCAATAAGAGGTGGTGCGGTAAACATTATCCCATAAGCCCCATAAATAGTATTAGGAAAAAGTTTAAATCCAACTATAATCCCTAATATACTACCAATAGCACTTGCAATCCCTGCATATAAAATATACTTACTCATAATTGCAAATGAACTATACCCTAAAGCTTTATAAGTTCCAATAGTAATACGTTGTTCATCCACCATACGTGTCATAGTCGTTAAGCATACAAGAGCTGCTACTACGAAGAAAAATATAGGGAATACTTGTCCGATACGTTCAATTGTATCTACAGCACTTTTGTAATTAGCGGTGCCGTAGTTAGCTTCACGTCCTAGTACATAAACTTTCGGCTCTTTTAGATTTTCTAGTTGTTCTTTTCCTTTTGTTAACTCATCTTCAGCTTCTTTAAACTTTTCTTCTGCTTCTGCCTTAGATGACTCATACTTTTCTTTTCCTTCTTGCATAGTGATTTTCGCTTCTTCTAATTGTTGCTTTCCAAATGTTAACTGATTATAGGTGGTTGCTTTTTTACTTTCTAGTGCAGCTTTTTGCTTAGTAATTTCATTCCTGCCTTTTTCTAAAGCAGCCTTAGTAGCTATTAAGGCTTGTTCCTTGACTGTAAACTCTGAGAGACCTTCATCATAGGCTTGTTTTTTTGTTTCTAATACTTTCTCCAAGGTTGCTATTTGCAATTCTATAGTTTGCTTTTGTTCGACTAAAGTTTCTTTTTCCGCTCCTTCTGAGGCTAGTAACTTTTCTTCCACGCTTTGTAAAGTAGCTTCCAACTCTTGTAACTCCTCATTACCTACATCTAGCGCTAACTTAACCTCATCTAACTGTTTTTGAATCGTTTCTTTTTGAGAATTAAAAAGGGATAGTCCTTCCTCGTATTCTCTTTGTTTCTCCTGGATGGTGGTTTCAGCTTCACTAATAGCTCGTTCTGCTTGTTTAAAACCTTTTTCTGTTGCCGCTTCTCCATCTTGTAACTCTTGTTCTTTATTAGCGATTTCTTGTTCTGCCTTTTCAATTTCTAAAGCCGCATCCGCTAACTCTTGATTAGCCTTTTCTCTTTCTTCTAATAACTTTGCTTCTCCTCCTGTGATATCTGCCTTTCCATCACTTAAGAGTTTCTCATAACGAACTGCTGCTCTTTCTTCCATGATAGGTTCTAATTTAGCTTTAAAATCATCAATTAAAGTAGTATAAGCATCACTATAGCTATCTAACTGTTCGGTATCTTTTAAAGCAATAAACAGTTCTGTATAAGTATCACTCTTAAAATTTTCTTCTGGAATGTAAATGTAGCTAGACACACTACCATTTCCTATTTCTGCCGAACCTCTTTCAAAGTGCATATAATATGGAGAATTCATTACCCCCACTACTTTGTATTGATTGTTTTCTAAAACATCACTTATGTCTTTATCAGTGCCAGTACTTAATGTAATAGAATCCCCTATTTCAAGAGGCAGTCTAGTAAGTTGTGTCCCATCAATTAAACACTCATTAGGAGCACTAGGCCAGCTACCTTCTATTAATCTTGGCTTATTAATAAAATTATCATCTTCTGGTGAAAGTGATTGTAGACTATGAACTTTAACTACCTTTTGGCTACCTCCTATAGTTGCTAGAGTATCTATTGTATAGCTGCCCGTTATACTTTTTATTTCATCTAACTTACTTAGTGCTTCTATATCACTTGCCTCTATTCCCAGTGTAGACATCACTGTTAGATCCATCATATGATAATTGTCCATGTATTGATCTGTTGTATCCCTCATCATAGGTGCACTTACCTTGATACCTGCCAAAAATGCTACCCCTAAAGCTACAATGGCCATAATAGAAAAAAAGCGTCCTAGAGATTTACGAATTTCATGAAGCGTATCCTTAATTAATGCACTCTTTCTCATTACCACTCAATCCTTTCTACTGGTGTCGGTTCAGGATTAAGTATAATACGCTCTACTTTACCATTCTTCATATATATAACTTTATCTCCCATTGGTGTTAGAGCTAAATTATGAGTAATAACTACTACGGTCATATGCCGTTCCATGCACATTTTTTGAAGTAAACTAAGAACGGCTTTACCAGTGTTATAATCTAATGCGCCTGTTGGTTCATCACAAAGTAACAACTTCGGATTTTTAGCAATAGCTCTTGCAATGGCCACCCTTTGTTGTTCCCCTCCTGAGAGTTGAGAGGGAAAGTTATTTTTACGCTCCTCTAGGCCCACTGCATCTAAAATTTCCTCTATATCTAAGGGATTCTTAATCAGCTGCGTAGCTAACTCTACATTTTCTCTAGCTGTTAGGTTTTGAACTAGGTTATAAAATTGAAATACGAAACCAATATCATCTTTTCTATAATTTGTAAGTTGTTTCTTATTAAAGCAACTAATATTTACATTATCTACTATTAAATCCCCAGATGTAGGAATATCCATTCCACCTAAAAGATTAAGGACTGTGCTTTTTCCAGCCCCACTACTCCCTGCTATAATAACAAACTCTCCCTTGTCAATATCAAAACTCACTCCATCTACAGCATTAATTTGTACTTCCCCCATTTCATAAGTCTTTTTTATATCCTTGAAACTGATATATGCACTCATCGTGATTCTCCTTTGTCTAATACTCATGTTGTCATATTTAAATCATTCCTGCTTAAATCTTAACATCTATCTTCTCTTCTATATTGATTTAAGCTTTTGATCAGCTTTTTTATATTAAGTGTACTACTTCATTAAAAAAATATAATAAAGAAATTACAATAACCTATTGCAGAAAATGTAACAGCTACATAATAAAAAAGATCAAATAAAGTGTCCACTAAATCTTTCTAAGTATAAAAAAAACACCCTCATGGGTGTTTTGTTCTCTCGTACCTTCAAAAACAAATACTACAACTATTTAACCTTCATTATCTAGGTCAAACCCTCGAACCGTTAGTATTGGTCACCTACACATGTTACCATGCTTACAGCTCCAACCTATCTACCTCATAGTCTCTAAGGGGTCTTACTCCTTTCGGATGGGAAATCTTATCTTGTGGTCTGCTTCACGCTTTAGATGCCTTCAGCGTTTTATCAGATCCAGACTTGGCTACTCTGCTATGCCTTTGGTAAGACAACAGATGCACCAGTGGTCCGTCCATCCCGGTCCTCTCGTACTAAGGACAGCTCCACTCAAATTTCCTGCGCCCACGACGGATAGGGACCGAACTGTCTCACGACGTTCTGAACCCAGCTCGCGTACCGCTTTTAATGGGCGAACAGCCCAACCCTTGGAACCTGCTTCAGCTCCAGGATGCGATGAGCCGACATCGAGGTGCCAAACCTCCCCGTCGATGTGAACTCTTGGGGGAGATAAGCCTGTTATCCCCGGGGTAGCTTTTATCCGTTGAGCGATGGCAATCCCACTTTCATACCACCGGATCACTAAGTCCTACTTTCGTACCTGCTCCACCCGTCGGTGTCACAGTCAAGCAACCTTATGCCTTTTGCACTCTTCGAATGGTTTCCGACCATTCTGAGGTTACCTTTGAGCGCCTCCGTTACTCTTTAGGAGGCGACCGCCCCAGTCAAACTGTCCACCTGACATTGTCCCAGACCCGGGTAACGGGCCATGGTTAGAAGTTAAGTATTACAAGAGAGGTATCCCACCGGCGACTCCACCTAGACTGGCGTCCAGATTTTCTCAGTCTCCCTCCTATCCTGTACATGTAATACCCAACCTCAGTATCAAGCTACAGTAAAACTCCCCCGGGGGCTTTCCGTCCTGTCGCGGGTAACCAGCATCTTCACTGGTACTACAATTTCACCGGGTGCGCTGTCGAGACAGTGCCCAAATCATTACGCCTTTCGTGCGGGTCAGAACTTACCTGACAAGGAATTTCGCTACCTTAGGACCGTTATAGTTACGGCCGCCGTTTACTGGGGCTTAAGTTCAAAGCTTCGCCTTACGACTAACCTCTCCCCTTAGCCTTCCAGCACCGGGCAGGCGTCAGCCCTTATACATCACCTTTCGGTTTAGCAAAGACCTGTGTTTTTGTTAAACAGTTGCTTGGGCCTATTCTCTGCGGCCTACCTAAGTAGGCACCCCTTCTCCCTAAGTTACGGAGTCATTTTGCCGAGTTCCTTAACAACGCTTCTCCCGTCGGCCTTAGGATTCTCTCCTCATCCACCTGTGTCGGTTTACGGTACGGGTACCTATCACGCAATAGCAGCTTTTCTCGGCAGTGTGGGTTCAGCAACTTCTCTACTTTAATTTCGATCCCCATCACACTTCATCCTCGTTCCCCGGGTTTTCCTTGGGAATGCGACTTTGTGCTTGGCCCAGGATACCATTCCTGGGTTTGCCTACCCTCCTGCGTCCCTGCAGTTCTGATAATAGGTAGTACTGGAATATGAACCAGTTGTCCATCGACTACGACTTCCGTCCTCGCCTTAGGTCCCGACTTACCCAGAGCAGATCAGCTTTACTCTGGAAACCTTGGATATTCGGCCTACAAGATTCTCACTTGTATCTCGCTACTCATTCCGGCATTCTCACTTGTAATTACTCCACGGCTCCTTACGGTACTGCTTCTGCGTCGTTACAACGCTCCTCTACCAATCCAACTAAGTTGAATTCCATAGCTTCGGTGGTGTGTTTTAGCCCCGGACATTTTCGGCGCAAGATCTCTCGACTAGTGAGCTATTACGCACTCTTTGAATGAGTGGCTGCTTCTAAGCCAACATCCTAGTTGTCTTCGAAATCTCACATCCTTTTCCACTTAACACACACTTGGGGACCTTAGCTGATGGTCTGGACTGTTTTCCTTTTGACCACGTGTCTTATCACTCGTAGTCTGACTGCTGACGGTATCTTGATGGCATTCTTAGTTTGATATGCTTCGGTAAGCTTGTAGGCCCCCTAGGCAATTCAGTGCTTTACCTCCATTAGACTCCTATCAACGCTAGCCCTAAAGCTATTTCGAGGAGAACCAGCTATCTCCGGGTTCGATTGGAATTTCTCCGCTACCCACACGTCATCTCCACCTTTTTCAACAGATGTGAGTTCGGACCTCCATTACCTTTTACGGTAACTTCATCCTGCACATGGGTAGGTCACCCGGTTTTGGGGTCTACTAACAATGACTATTTTGGCGCCCTATTCAGACTTGGTTTCCCTTCGGCTTCGTACCTCCTGGTACTTAACCTTGCCACAGCTAGTAACTCGCCGGACCGTTCTACAAAAAGTACGCGGTTGCACATCATATGGTGCTTCCACTGCTTGTAAACATAGAGTTTCAGGTTCTCTTTCACTCCCCTCCCGGGGTTCTTTTCACCTTTCCTTCACAGTACTATGCGCTATCGGTCACCGAGGAGTATTTAGGCTTGGGGGGTGGTCCCCCCAGCTTCCCACAAGGTTTCTCGTGTCTCGTGGTACTCTGGATACTGCTAGGCTTCACTTGGATTTCGCTTACGGGATTATCACCCTCTTTGATGAGACTTTCCAGACTCTTCAGCTATCCGCATTCTTGCCATGTCGCAGTCCTCAACCCCAGATTACAAGTAATCTGGTTTGGCCTGTTTCCCTTTCGCTCGCCGCTACTTAGGAAATCGATGTTTCTTTCTCCTCCTGAAGGTACTTAGATGTTTCAGTTCCCTTCGTTCCCTCCGTATAGTTATGTATTGGCTATACGGTGACAGAGGTTTGCTCTGCCAGGTTTCCCCATTCGGATATCTACGGATCAAAGTTTATTTGCAACTCCCCGTAGCTTTTCGCAGCTTATCACGTCCTTCATCGGCTCTCGGTGCCAAGGCATCCACTCTACGCTCTTAGTAGCTTGACCTATTGCTCATTATTGAGCGGTCTAATCATGTTTTCACATGATTGGTGCCTTGTTAATTATCATTTCTGATAAAAACAAAGAATGTTTTAAGTCATTTCTGACTATATCGGTTAAATTGTAGATTTTACACCCTGACAAACATTTTTGCATTATACAATGCGTGTACATTTATCGTTAGGCGCAAGTTATATTGCTATAACTTACAAATCTATAATTGTTGTAGTATTTGTTTTTCAAAGTACGATTAAAATTCATACATTTCACATCTTTGATATTCATGTATTTCTTTTATTTAGTCGCCATTTGTTCCTGACGACTTTTATTATAGTACACTATTTACTTACATAAGTCAACGATTTTTTATAAGTTTTTTATAGATATGTTGATTCACCCTTTATAAAGCTAAGAATTATAGAAGAAATAAAAAAGTAAAACAAGGATATGATATTCAACAAGAACTCATATCTTTGTTTTTTACTTAATTAGAGTCTTTCTATTATTTAAATGAACTTTAAATCAAGTATCCATCATCTACATTATTTTAGGTCCAAACTGTTTCTTCAATACTTCTTTTTCTAGTTCTATCTCGCCCTTCTTTAATCCTATAGCTAACTTCTCAAGAAATTCCGGTATATCTTCCATTAACAAATCTCCTACTACTTCACCTAGCTTCGCACCGGCTTGACCTTTGCTACCGTTAATGGAAAGTGTAAATACTGTTTTTATTTCATCATTAATACGTTTTTTGCTACCGCAGAAACCTAGTACTGCAATTTGATGGGCACTACAAGAGCTTTGACAACCCGAAATATGTATAGCTGGTAGCCAAACTTGCACCTCTTTAGGTACCTTGTCAAACCTCTTCTTTATAGATCCTGCAAGCTCCTCTGATGCAGCTAATCCAATCTGACAGGTATTGGCTCCTGTACAAGCTACTAACTTACTCATAATATCTGTTAAGCCTAACGTCTCAGTTTTAGCCAATATCCTTTCTGCTTCTTCACCATTCAAGTTAAGCATATAAAATCCTTGATCCATTGTCAGACGTATTTTCACATCCTCCACAGCTTCTGCCATTTCTACTATTCTGCCTAATTCTTCTACACTTAAATAGCCACCAAAGGGATGTACATAGACACCATAAAGTCCTTCTTGCTTTTGGCTTACGAGCCTTTCATTATTTATGCTTAGATAAGTCCCCTTTTTATTATAGGTTATTTCATTAATAATTGGCTCATTTATCCCTCTGGCTTTTACTTTATCAATATAATCATGTAATTTAGCCTTAAATGCTTCTTCACCTAAGCGTTCTACGATATATCGGATTCTTGCTTTATTACGATTTTCATAATCCCCATAATCTTCAAAGAGCTCTTTAAGTCCTTGTATGACATAAAGTATTTCTTGTAACTCAAGCTTCTCTTCAAACACAATACCTGGTTTAGGATTTCTACCAAGTCCTCCACCTACAAAAACCTTAAAATACTTGTGTCCATCTTCTTCCATCGCCATAAATCCAAGGTCAGTCACGGTAGTATTTGAGGTATCCTCCTTACTACTTGCAAATGCAATTTTAAACTTACGAGGTAAGTGAAAAGAGTCTATAATCTTCATAATAAAGTCACAACTAGCTAGTGCATAAGGGGTGACATCAAATATATCCTTAGAGTCTACTCCTGAAAGTGGTGAACAAGCAATATTTCTAGGGCTATTGCCCCCTCCACCTTTAGTTACTAAACCTTCTTTCAGTAATGCTTCCTTTACTTCAATGGTTTGCGCTAGGGTAAGCCCATGATATTGAATATCTTGTCTAGAGGTAAGGTGAAAACGTCTCACACCTACTTCTTTACCAATTTCATATATACTTCTTAGCCATTTTACTTCACATACACCTGCTGGGATACGTACTCTTAACATAAAAGTCCCTTTTTCACGTTGTTCGTAAACACCCATCCCACCGAGGAGAGGTTTAATATTCTTTAACTCTTCTTTCTCATTTAATACCTCATTCACCTTTTCTTTATAGTTTTGTACACTTTGAATAACTGCTTCTATCTCTGAATGTTTCACTATTTTTGCCCCCATTTTGTCATCTTTTCTACAGCTTATCTTCCCCACGCTAATCTTCTGTAAGTTTCTATAGTCAGCCATTGCTCTGAAAGCCTTTCTTCTTCATCGGCTTCTTTATTTTGTACCTTACTATAAGTTCCTATAAAGTGGGCCAATTCTTCATTTGAATGTACATTTACCTCAAAGCCCCTACCATTTACTACAGGATAGCCGGAATAAGTATAGTTTTGAAGAGATACTATGTCTACTACTTTTCCTTCTTTAATACTTATAGCCACATGATCTCTTAATACTAATATATCAAAATAAGATGGGTACTTGAAGCTTTTACTTTGTAAAGGAATACTATCCCCTATCTCATATACCTGCCCATAACTTGTAGCCTTTTTTATGTTATAGTCCTCTATGCTATAGTAAAATTCATCAAATATATCAGTCCTAGCCTCTAAGCCATTCCCCCTAAAAATACTAAACGAAACTGTTTCGCCCTCTTTTTGGGTGATGATACCACCTCCGGCTACATCATAGCCATCCACTATAACAAAACGTCCTGTTACAGGACTCTCCCTAAAAACATCAAATACTACAGGTTCTTTAGTATTTATAATAACTTCTGCTACCCCATTTAACTCTACTTGTTGATGCGTCACATTACTATCTAAGCTAGTGGCATCGATTACTTTGATAATACTACTTACTTCTCCTTCTATCTCTTCCGTAGCTAATTTAATCTTATATTTTTTGCCTATAGTAAGTGGTTCCTTTCCCATCCAAAAAATGCTTGCACGGAAGCTTTCAGCTACTAAAGGAGGATTTGTTTCATTAGTAATAATTTCTCCTCTTTTATTAAAGAATTCATCTTCAACAATAATACCAATAGACTCACCGGCAAAACCTTGTTCCTTTTGATCTCTCTCTGCCCAATATGCAATACTTTTAATATGTGTTGTTTTACCCTCTGGATAAATAGTAATCTTATCCCCTACTTTTAACTGACCACTTTCAATACGCCCCGCAATGATTCGTCTATCATCGAATTTATATACATCTTGAATAGGTAGTCTAAGTGGCTTATCTTCTATCCCTTTATCTCTTTCTATTGCATCAATCCCTTCTATAATAGGCGTGCCTTTATACCAAGGCATCTTATCTGATTGACTAGTGATATTTTCTCCATAAAAAGCTGAGATTGGAATATATTTTAAAGGATATACACCTAAAGCTCCTAAAAATGTACTCATTTCCTGACGGATTACATTAAATACCTCTTCTTTATAATCTACTAAATCCATTTTGTTAACAATGACATAAACCTTCTTTATGCCTAACAAGGATAGCATATAAGCATGTCGTCTTGATTGCTCCTGTACACCTTCTTTGGCATCTATTACTAAAAGTGCAGCTTCTGCACTAGCAGCTCCTGAAATCATATTTTTTAGAAACTCCTTATGTCCTGGTGCATCAATAATGACATAATCCCTCTTAGTTGTTTGAAACTGTATTTGTGTGGTATCAATGGTTATTCCTTGCTTTTGTTCCTCTTCAAAAGCATCTAGTAAATAAGCATATTCAAAAGGCTTTCCAGTTTCTTTAGCTATTTTTCTAACTTTCTCAACTGCCCCTTCAGGCAGTGACTTTGTATCATATAGCAGTTTCCCAATTACTGTAGACTTACCATGATCCACATGACCTACTACAACTATTTTAAGTACCTCTTTATTGGCTATCTGACTCATATATTCCCCTCCATCATTTCACTCTTTCATATATCTTAGGAACTTTTATCTACATATCAGCATCTTATCTCGTGATATCAAACCCTATCTACATATAACCATCCTTGCGAAGCTTCTGCATTGCATAAGAATCTTCTTGGTCTTGAGCTCTACCTGCTCTTTCACTAATGGTAGTATTTTTTAGCTCCTCTATGATTTCATCCAGATTGGAAGCACTTGATTCAACTTGTGCTGTACAAGGCGCACAACCTAAACTACGATAACGTTTACCATCCTTAGCAAAATATAAATCTATAATAGGCATATTTTCTCTTTTGATATATTCCCATATATCAATCTCATTCCAGTGCAGAAGGGGGTGAACACGAATATGATTACCTTTTGGAAAGTCTGTTTTAAACTGATCCCATAATTCTGGAGGTTGATTTGTATAATCCCATTCATCATTTTTATTTCTTTCACTAAAGACACGTTCCTTTGACCTTGAACCTTCTTCATCACGTCTCACACCTACTATTAATCCTTCAAAACCATATACATGAACCACCTGCTGTAAGCCTTCTGTTTTAAGTGCCTTGCAACATACTAATCTTCCCTTATCTGGTCCCATCCCCTCTTCTATAGCAGCTTTATTGGTATGGACGATTAAATCTAAATTCATTTCCTTTGCCATACGGTCACGATATGCTATCATTTCCGGAATCTTATAAGTAGTATCTACATGAATAAAAGGAAATGGGCAGTGACCATAGAAAGCCTTTTTAGCTAACCAAAGTAATACCGTTGAGTCTTTTCCTATTGACCAAAGCATACCCAACTTACCTAGTTTTTTGTATGCTTCTCTTAAAATAAAAATACTCTGCGCTTCTAATCTATCTAAATGATCCATCTTTTAACCCCCTCTTAATAGGTATTTGCCTGTTTTTTGTTTATAGTAATCACTTGTTCTGATTCATCTGTATGCTTCATAATCCAATGGAGTAAATCGCCTTCTTCTTTTGTTTGTAAGGTACTTCCTAAGCCTCCTATATCTGCTCCCAAAAAATAAGAAATCGCTTGGAAATTACATGCCTTCACACAAGAAGTACAACCCCAACAATCTTCCGGGCATCTCATAATTATTTGATGCCTATCATTCTCTGTTAGGAGATTACCAGGACAAACCTTTCTGCACATGCCACAATTAGTACATTTATCTGCATTAATTTGTATGCTCATAATGCTCACTCCTCCTTACTAAATCCCTTAGTATTATCTCTATGTTTCCATTTACCTTTTTAGAGTTCACATATTTAAGCCATTTATCATCTTGCTCAGGGTAATCTGTATGCTCAGCAAAGCTATGCCACCTTGTTTCCTTTCTTGCTCTTAAATGCTCAATGAGTACCTGGGCCACCTGAAGTCTGTCTATTAGCTCATAAAGTTTCATGAGTTCATACATGTCCTTAACCTTTAGTGTACGGCTTAATTCTACTAGAGCATTTATTTTATCTCTTGCCTTAAGTAGCTGCTTTTCGTTGTAACGATAACCTACTGAAATGCCTCCTGCATAGGTATCCATTACTTTTTGCATAGCTTCTTCTACCTCTTCTACCTTATATAAGGTAGTTTTCTCACCTATGTAACCTTTTACCTCTTCATATTTTAGAAGCGCCTCATCTATTTCATTTAAAGTATCCTTATCTTGTGTAGTTCCACTTTGAGGTTCTTTTCTATTATTCATTTTTTCTTCGCCCTCTTGTTCCATATACTCTTGCTCAATATATGCTATAGCAGCTTCAGCTGCTATTTCTCCTTCAGCAAGTGCCCCCGTCACATACTTTTGTGGGCAACCACCTGCTACATCCCCAGCAGCAAAAAGTCCTGATAAAGTTGTACTCCTGTCTTCTGCTACCCAATATCCACTTGCAGTATGGCCACCCACAATATAAGGTTCTGTTCCTTCAATCTCTACATTCTCCCTGCTAGGTCCTTTGCCACCTTCTATCCATTTTAAGGTTTGTGCAGGAGACATATTAAGATAGGCTTTAAGTAATTCTTGCTCTTCTCCCTCACTAATACCTTCTGTCTTTAAATAGCAAGGCCCTCTTCCTGCCTCATTTTCCTTAACAGTCCCATATACCCTTTCTGACGTAGTATTCCCATAATGTATTTCATAAACCTCACCTAAACTATTAACCTGCTTTGCACCAAGTCCCTGCGCAATAGTGCCTGTAGGTGATATTGTATCCTTACAACGTAGTGCAATAAAACGCATCTCGAAAGTAGTCATTTCTGCTCCAGCACGAATGCCCATAGCATAACCTGCTCCTGTATTAAAAGGACTATACCACATCTTATGTCTTGAAAACCCCGGATTATTAGGTTTATAAATGCCTGAAGCACCTCCTGTTGCACAAATCACCACCTTAGCTTTAATGTGGTAAAAAATTTCTTCTTCTACTCCTATAGCATAAGCACCTGCTACTTTACCATCCACCAACTTGTAATCAATAGCATTCACTTGATTTAATACTTGCACATTTTTTGAAGCGTAGACTGCATCTGCTAATATGCTTTTTATATTTTCACCATTTATCTTTATATTCCTATTTCCTCTTGCTACATATTCCCCCTGTTCATCCTTTAAAATAACTAGACCTAATGCTTCAAGCTTGTGAGTTACCTTATTTAATCTTTGAGACATGGAAAGTAATAAATCTTCTCTTACTATGCCGGCTGCATCTTTTGTTGCATAGTTCACATAGTCTTGTGGTGTTTGTCCTTTTGTTATATATGCATTTAGTGCATTGACTCCAGCAGCTAAGCAGCCACTTCTTTCAATATTAGCTTTTTCCAGTATAAGTATCTTATAAGAGCTTTGTTCTCCAAGTGTAAGTGCTGCATAACACCCTGCAGTTCCTCCACCTATAATGACTACATCAGTTTCTAATCTTCTAAATTCCATCTTCTATCACTCAACTCCCTTGGCTATCTTAGATAAATATAGGCATTTCGTCATATTTCAATTTATTTTCTACAATCTTTGTTGCTACTTCATCAAATAAATAAAGTTTATGCACAAGTAGATGTACCCTTTCACCAATTTGAACTGGTTCCTCTTCAAGGGAACGATAACCTGATATTTCTAAATCCCCCACTACAACGGTTATTTCCAGATTATTCCCCCTAAAAGCAATCGCCTTAACGTAGCCATCTTCCGCTGCCGATCCTGCTACTATTTGCTTATTATCCTTAAATACCTCCACAAACTCGGGTCTTACAACAGCTTTAGTACCATGCACTTCTTCATTAAAGCCCTTTAACCTACTGTAATTTTCTATTACAGTAGATTCTCCAATAAACTGCGCTACAAAAGGCGTTCTCGGATTCTTATAAATCACTGTAGGACTTCCCATCTGTTCTACTTGCCCTTTATTCATAACAATGATTTCATCTGCAATTTCTACAGCTTCCTCCTGGTCATGGGTAACAAAAACACTGGTAATACTAAGCTTCCTAACCATTTCCTTTAACCAACTTCTTAGCTCTTTTCTCACCTTAGCATCAATAGCTGCAAAAGGCTCATCTAAAAGAAGTAATTCTGGTCTTGGTGCAATAGCTCTTGCAAAAGCCACTCTTTGCCTTTGTCCACCCGAAAGTTGATGCGGATATCTTTTCTCTAGCCCATTAAGCCCTATTAACTCTATAAGTTCTCCTACACGCTCTCTAACTTCTTCTAAAGAAAGTTTTTGTAATTTTAAACCAAAAGCAATATTTTCATAGACACTCATATGCCTAAATAAAGCATAGTTTTGAAAAACAAAACCAATTCCTCTCTTACCAGCTTGAATATCATTCACCCTTATGCCATTAATAATAATATCTCCTGTATCAGGTGCCTCGAGACCTGCAATCATCCTTAAAACCGTTGTCTTTCCACTCCCACTTGGCCCTAAAAGCCCAATAAGCTTTCCTTTCTCAATGGCAAAGCTGACATTTTGAGAAGCATTAAATTTTCCAAAAGACTTGTTTAGCCCCTTTACTTCTATGTGCATCCTCTACCCCTCCTTTTTATTTCTTTTTTCAATTTGATTTCGTAATATTAGTATGATAACAGCAAAAATCACTAATATGGATGCTACTGCAAAGGCAGCTGCAAATTGATATTCATTGTATAAAATCTCAATGTGTAGAGGTAGGGTATTGGTCTTTCCTCTAATGTGTCCAGAAACAACAGATACCGCTCCAAACTCTCCCATAGCTCTTGCCATGCAAAGGACTATCCCATATAAAAGCCCCCATTTAATATTAGGTAAAGTAATTTTCGTGAAGATAGTAAATCCACCAGCACCCATCATTGCTGCCGCCTCTTCTTCATCTTTTCCTTGAGACTCCATAAGGGGAATAATTTCTCTAGCCACAAAAGGAAAGGTAACAAATACGGTAGCTAATACAATTCCTGGTATAGCAAAAATAATCTTTAGGTTATAGGCATCTAAAAAAGAATAAAATAAACCTCCTCGACCAAAGGATAATACAAAAACTAAACCTGCAATAACTGGGGAGATAGCAAAAGGTAAATCAATAAGACTTACTAGTAGATTCTTTCCTTTAAATTTAAATTTAGTAATAGCCCATGCAGCCATAAGTCCGAAGAGGGTATTTAGCCCAACAGCTATCAAGGTTGCTAATAATGTAAGCTTCATAGCTGCTACTGTACTAGGGTCTATAACTACCTGTGCATACGCTTCAAAACCCTTACTTAATGCTTCAACTATAATAAGTACAAGAGGAAAACCTAACATAAGTACTAAAAAACTGATACTTATACCAATTAAAATACATTGATTCCTTTTCATGCTCTTACCCCCTCATCATCTTATTATTGTGATGTTGTACTACATTAATAAGTAATAACATTAAGAAAGATAACCCTAACATAACAACTGCAATAGCTGTAGCCCCCTCATAGTCATACTGCTCTAGCTTAGCCATAATAAGTAAGGGCGCAATTTCTGTTTTCATAGGCATATTTCCCGCAATAAATACTACACTCCCATATTCTCCAACCCCTCTTGCAAAAGCTAAGGAGAATCCTGTTAGAAGTGGTGCCATAAGTTCAGGCAAAATAACCTTCCTAAAGGTAGTAAAGCCGTTCGCCCCTAGCATAGTAGCAGCTTCCTCATACTGAGGGTCTAAGTTTTCTAAAATAGGTTGCACTGTTCTTATCACAAAGGGCATTCCTGTAAATATAAGTGCTACAGTAATGCCAAAGGTTGAAAAAGAGCTTTTTATACCTAAAGAATATAAGAATTTACCTATCCAACCATTTTCTGAATATAGGGTAGTCAGCGCAATACCAGTAACAGCTGTGGGCAAAGCAAAAGGTAAATCTATGCAGCCATCTAAAAAAGCTTTAAAAGGGAAATCATACTTAACTAATGTCCATGCCAGTATGATTCCAAATATACTATTGACCAAGGCTGCTGTTAAAGCACAACTAAAGCTTACTTTATAGCTTGCTACGGCTCTCGGGTTCAGTACTGTATCTAAGAAACCACCGACCCCTATTCCCATGCTCTTTAGTACCACACTTGCTAAAGGAATCAGTACAATCAAGCTTAAATAAGCTAAAGTAAATCCCATAGTTAACTTAAAACCGGGTATGATTCCCCTTGTTTTTTTCATTTAATTTCCCCTCTCCATGTTTCCTGTCAACTCAAGTTCTTCTTTGCTCCTCTTCTAACACTCATTACTTTAAGGCTGTATCTCGTAAATCTCATCAAATACACCACCATCTTTAAAATGCTTTTCCTGAGCATTCCGCCAACCACCAAATACTTCGTCTACTGTAACCATTTTTACCTCTGGAAAACGTTCCTTATATTTCTCTGCTATCTGCTTATTTGTAGGCCTATAATAATTTTGAGCCACAATCTCTTGCCCTTCTTCTGTATAAAGATATTCTAAATAAGCCTTAGCAATTTCTCCTGTACCTCTTTTATCTACTACTTCATCTACAATAGCTACTGGTGGTTCGGCTAGAATACTTATTGAAGGGACAATAATTTCAAATTCATCTTCACCTAGCTCATTTATAGATAAAAAGGCCTCATTTTCCCATGCAAGAAGAACATCCCCTATACCTCTCTCTACAAAAGTAGTCGTAGCCCCCCTAGCACCAGAATCTAATACTTCAACATGTGAAAAGAGCTCTTTAACAAAAGACTTAGCTGCTTCTTCATCTCCTCCTGAACGTTCTAACTCATATGCCCAGGCAGCTAAATAGTTCCATCTTGCACCACCCGAAGTCTTGGGATTTGGTGTAATAACGGATACCCCTTCCTTTATTAAATCATCCCAATCTTGAATACCCTTTGGATTCCCTTTTCTCACAAGAAATACAATTGTCGATGTGTATGGTGAGCTATTATCTGCGAACTCTTTTTGCCATTCACTATCTATAAGCCCTGCATCACTGATAGCATCTATATCATAAGCTAACGCTAAGGTTACTACATCTGCTTCTAAACCTTCAATAACCGAACGCCCCTGTTTACCAGAACCTCCATGTGATTGATTAATTATGACGTCCTGACCGGTCTTTTCCCTCCAATACTTGCTAAAACCCTCGTTTGCCTGTACATACAGTTCTCTGGTAGGGTCATAAGAAACATTCAAAAGCTCTACCACTTGAGCATCTTTATTATTTTCTTTTGCTACTTCACTTTCACAGCCAGACATTAGTAGCACTCCCCCTAAAGTTAAAGATAAACTTAATAATATACTTACCTTTTTCCACACTACTCCATGCTTGCTTAATACGTTGAACATTTCTTATCCTCCTTTTTATAATAATTAACCCTTTAGCTAAATCTTCATTTCTTTAATTCCAAGTAAACATATATGTTTATTCTGTATAATATATTATGATTTTTTAAATTTGTCAATTAATTTTGTATATTTATTCTATATTCATTAAAATGCTATTCCTTAACTATAAAATAGGCTATTTTTTAGTTATCATTTACTAATTTCCTTCCTATTGCTTCTTGAAATAGATTATCTAGATAATCTTCTTTAGACGTAGTACAGTAGCTAAATCATTATTAACATAAAAAGGAGGTTGTGCTATGTAGCACAACCTCCTTTTTATGTTACCTTACTTATTACTCCAATACCTCTACTGATATTGTTACGCATTTACAACGTTATCCGCCTATACCAATAATGCCTCTCAGTCATAGTCTCTACTTTGACCTTGCGTCGAGGTAGTATGATATCTACTTCTTGATACCGATACTTTCTCTTAAACATTCACTTAGCTATAATAGAAATTAATACAGTTATTTACATTCCGACCAGGTGAATATAAGTAGCTCCCATTATAATATAACCCTGAAGAAGCACCTCCATCCAAACACATAGCACTTACAAGCTCCATTTCTTTAACTATATTTTTAAGTTCACTTATACTTGCTGATACTGTACCTATTATAAGCTGATTATCTTTTGTAGTACCAATAAAACTTCGACGAGCTACTTGAGTAAGAATTTTAGCCTCCGTAAAATTTTCATCAGAAGGATTTCCTGTGATTTTTCCATCAATCATTAAGCTTGGTCCTGCACTTAGTGCATAGATTACATTATTCCAATCCTTTGAAGATGTGTTTTTAGGTAAGTAATTTACTCTATATTCTACGCTATCTCCTACATTAAACTTCTGACTTCTCTTCTCCGTCATAGTAAGAATAAAACCATTGTTAGGGACGGTTCTTGTTTGGGTTACCATCTTAGCTACTTTCCCATCTACACATACTACTGCGGCCCATCCACTAGGTAAGGTAATATTACCTTCATACTCTGGTGTATATATTACTGTTGCACTTGAATCCGCAGTATGACGATTTACGCGATAGCTTGTCCATGCTTCTTCCCCATTTATGTATCCTTGGACTCTAGTAGTAACAAAATCAATTAACACCTTATTATCGGAAGTGAAGCCTATAGTAGCTCCAATATCTGTAATATGTAGAACCCTTCCATTACTTACTAAAGTTCCATCAGGTAATGGTACATCTCCATTATATGCTGCAAAATAGGTGCCATTAATACTAGCTTTTGCCCCATTTGCCATATCTTTAATGGCAGCTACCCTTGTTACTTTATTACCTGCTGTGGCAATTTTTACTTTTACTTTAGGATCATTCATATTAATGGTAAGCATTGTAACATTTTTCCCTAGTAACGTCTTGCTTGTATTTATAAAACCACTTTCATTAGTAGCGCTACTTGTGTTTATGCCTGTTGCTATAGTCTCTAGTTTCCACTCTCTTTCATTTCCTTCTAAGTTAATGGCCAAAATACTATTTTTATAATTAACTTCTGCCCCTAATGCTTCTGCAACAAAACGAATAGGTACATAGGTAACTCCATCTACTACTTGAGGTGCTACTTGCAAATTTTTTTCTTCTCCGTTTACAGTTGCCTTTTTACTCCCTACTTTTAATTCAATGTTTGTATCCCTGTAAGATAAAGTAATGGTTTGGCTTGCCTGTTCAAAGCTCACTTTAGCTCCTAAATCTTCACCTATTACACGAAATGGAACCATTGTCGTATTATTTTGGCTTAGACACTTTAAATTACTTGCTTGTAACGAATGTACTAATATTATACCACTTACTAAAATCAACCCTATTTTCTTTGATAGCTTCATATCTATCTCCTATCTTTATCTGGAATTGTATTGTAAAACCACTTATAGATTTTATTATATTTTCAATATCAAATCTATTATTTATATACACAAAATTATTTCAGACCCCAAATACTATCTGGCTAGAATTAATCGTCAATTTTCACTTTATAATTCTTCCGTTGCTATTATAAACGGTAATTTTTATTTTACATTTTTATATTTTGATTTCTAAGGGCTTTATTCCTAAGTAAATAGGAAAAGATAAACACTGTCTCTACTTTTCTTTAAATATACTACTTCATATATTTCATCATTTGATGGTGGTCAGGGTAAGAAGCTATTGCTCCTTCTACTAATACACTATGCTCGCAAAAACGATTAGCAAAACGTAGATATTCTATTAAATTGTCTCCGCTTAAGTCACTTATATTATTTATATCAATTCCTGATTCCATTAATTTGTACAAAAAGGCTCCAATAAATCCAGCACCGGTAGTATCTACTGCTTTTACTTTATTAGATGGTACATTAACTTTTTGAGTTAATGTATAAGCTTCAGCGCCATCTCCACCTTTAGTGAATAAAACAAGCTTTACTCCACCCGCAAATAAAATATCCTTAGCATCCTCTATTGTTTTATAACCTGTAATAAATTCTAATTCCTCATCTGAAATCTTTAGAATATTAGCTTTTGGAATAAATTCGAGTATCGTATCACTAAGAGCTTCTTTACTCTCCCATAGTGGAAATCGTATGTTAGGATCAAAACTTATTAATGCTCCTCATTTACTAGCCAAATCTATTGTTTTTTTGTGTGCTTCTTTCATTGAACTAGGGGCTAAATCTACTGAGCAAAAATGAAGAGCAAAACTTTCTTTAAACCATTCTGCTTTTATTTCCTCTGGTTTTAAAAGTAGGTCCGCACTTGGATTACGATAAAACGAAAACTCCCTATTTCCGTCTTCTGCTAAAAATACGAACGCTAGGGCTGTATTAGCTTCTGTTGTACGCAAGATATTGCTTACATCTATGCCATGGCCACTTAACTCTTCTATAATTTTATCACCAAATGCATCTTTTCCTAACTTTGTAAGCATCATAGAGTCTCCGCCTAATTTCGAAAAGGCTCCACATACATTAGCCGGTGCCCCTCCTACTTTAGGCTCAAAGCTTTCCACTTTCTTAATTCCTAATCCCGATTGCCCTGGGATAAAATCAATTAGAGCCTCTCCACAATAGCTATTAATTTACGCTTCATCATATTTCATCTCTCCTAATTCCCATACTGCCACAGTTGCCTTACAACAGGTTACCTTTATACTATTTTTTCTTTGTTTTGGGTAATATCTCGTAGCAAATACTTCTTGTCCATCATTTATAAAAATCTCAAGCGCTGAATAATCGCAAAACACACGTAAACTTCGTAATTTTTTTAGGCGCACTATACGTTTTGTTCTACCCGCTCCTGTTGCATTTAAAAATTCCAAAGTAAAGGTCTCATCTGCTGTATCAAAAGTTAAAGATACATCTTCATTAATAATTAAACTAAGACCACCTTCACTATTAATATCCGTTACAATAACCTCACTTAAACTATATGCCGATAATGCTTCTTCTCCTTTTATATTATTAATAATACATTGTTTTCTCAAACTTTCTATTTCCTTAACAGGGTTTTGATATAGCTTCCCTTCCTTAAAATGAAGTTCTCTTGGTATTGTTAGGCAATGTTGCCATCCTTTTTCTACCGTTGGATTATGATATTCAGGCTCACAATCTGGTAATCCCATCCAACCAATTAGAATTCTTCTCCCCTTTTCATCTTGGAATGTTTGAGATGCGTAGAAATCAAAGCCCCTGTCTAACTCACAAAAGTTATTTAAACTATACGTACTTCTAAAATCTCCATCTATCACATAGTAACCTGATTGATAAACGTTCCAAAATTCAAACTCTTGTCTCTCTATACCTTGTGGCGAAATACTTAATATAGTAATGCCATCAACTTTAAATAAGTCAGGGCACTCCCACATATAACCGAATCTTTCCTCAGAGGTTATTTCATTAATTAGCTTCCACTTCTTCTTATCCTTTGATTCAAAAACCAAGACCTGTCCCCTATCTTCTTTAGTTCTAGCGCCTTGAACCATATAGTAGGTGTCTCCTTCTTTCCATACTTTAGGATCTCTTACATGGCAACTTATTTTTTCAGTATAATCTTTGTTAGTCATAATACATTGTTTTGGCTCAAAGTATTTCATATCTTGTGTTTCAACAAGTATAGTATTCGCTTCTCTTCCTATATAGTCATAGTCGAAGTCGCCTAATCTTTTTACATTCCCTGTGTAATATATATATGCTTTATCATCTTCAACAAATGTACTACCTGAGTATACACCATGACAATCTTCTGCTTGATCCGCTAGTAAAGGTGTTCCCTTATATGTCCAGTCCACTAAATTAGGGCTCGTATAATGTCCCCAGACTTTAATACCACCTTTTGGGTCAAAGGGGGAGTATTGAAAAAACACATGATACTTTCCCTTAAAATAACAAAGTCCATTAGGATCATTTAACCAACCTACAGGAGGCATTAAGTGAAGTCCTAATCTCCATTTATCTTTTTTTACTCTAGGTCCATCTAATTGTTCTATTATCTTAATTACTTTTTTTAAATCCTTATGCGTTGCATTCATCTTCTAAATTCCCTTCTTATGCTATAAAGGACTGACACACTCAAATTTGATATGTGACAGTCCTTATATATTTTTTAAACAAAAATCAAATCTGTTTGTAGCTGAACTATACTTATTTATTTTTGTCTATCTATTCTCATCTACTCCAAGCACCCAAGAAATAACGAACGCTACTGATGCTGCTACAACTAAAGTTAATAAATAACCAAAAGCTGAATTAGTTGTTATTAAAAATCCAAATATGCCTGTTACACCATAAGCTGTTGCTCCCACATTAAAGATAGAAGCTACTAAAGCTCCACACGCTCCACCAATTGAACCAGCAATAAACGGTTTCATATAACGGATATTAACCCCAAAGATTGCAGGTTCCGTGATACCTAGAAATGCTGATAAGGATGCTAGAATTGTCAGTGCTTTAATTTTTTTATCTCTTACTTTTAGTGCTACTGCTCCTTGTGCTACGTTCGCAACTGAAGCAATTGGCATCCATGTATTAATACCATCTGCACTAATCATTCCCGCCTCAATAACATTATACATGTGATGAACACCTGATACTACTGTTTTAGCATATGCTCCACCCATTAAAAACGAACCAATACCAAATGGAATTGCAATAAGCCACTGTACACCTACTAATACCCAGTTCTCAGCAAATGCAAACACCGAGCCTATTACAGTTAAAGCAAGATATCCTGTTACTAATACTGTTATAAGTGGTGTTACAAATAAATCAATTACCTCTGGTACAAATTGATGCAGTTTCTTCTCTAACTTACTCATAAAACATACAGAGATAACAATCGGAATAACATGTCCTTGGTATCCCACTTGTCCAATATCATACAAACCAAACCATACTGAAAACTGCGGTATGCTCTCCATACCTGCTACATTCCATGCATTAATGAGGTTTGGGTGAATCATAATCATCCCAATAACTGCACCTAAAAATAAGTTCCCACTAAATACTTTAGCTGTACTAATTGCAATTAAAATAGGCAGGAAAACAAAAGCCACATTATCAAACAATGAAAGTAATGTAAATGTATCAGCGGCTGCTAAACTAGGAAATACCTTACCTAAACCTTCTAATAGTCCCATTAACAACCCACTAGCTACAATATCTGGAATAATAGGTACAAAAACATCACCTAGCGTTTTAATAGCACGTTTAAATGGACTAATTTTAGCTATTGCTACTTGTTTCACTTCTTCCTTTGTGGCTGTTTCTATTTTTGCCGCTTTTGAAAACTCATCAAAGACTTTATTAACTATTCCTGTCCCAAAAATAATTTGTACTTGTCCTTGTGCTTCAAAAACACCTTTAACACCATCTACTGCTTCATTAGCCTTTTTATTTAAATGACTATTATCTGCTAATACTAAACGTAATCTTGTAGCGCAATGTGCACCTGATACGAGATTGTCCTTGCCCCCGATTCCTTCTAGAACTTTTAGGGCAGCTTGTTTATAATCCATAGTTGTCCTCTCGCTGTCATAGTGAAATCGATTTTACATTGTATTGTTTTAAACAAAACAATATCCTAACTGATATTATTTTAATTCAACTTGTATAATTATTAATACATATGAAATCGATTTCATATATTGGTTTTATTATACGGTATTTTACTGTATTTATAAACTAATTATTTAAACAAAATCTCGTTATTCATTTGTGCACTTTGCCTGGCAATACTATATTTTTACAGATTCTCTTCCAATTATTTCATAACCCAATTTAATTTTCTTATTATATGTTTGATTTTGTTCAATCATATCTAGTAGCATACTTGCTCCTTCGACTCCACTGATCCTGTAATAGTACTTCACCGTAGTAAGTTTTGGCGAAACAACCTTAGAAAGCTTAGTATCTCCCATACCTACTATTGAGATTTCTTCTGGAATAGCTTTTCCCACTTCTTTAATAGCCTCAATGGCACCTACTGCAATTGTATCTGTAGCGCAAAAAATACCGTCTATTTCCGGGTGATCTTTCAACACTTTCTTTGCCAGTTCATATCCTGATTCCATAGAAAAAGGCCCTTCTTCTAAAGCTACAGCTTCTACTTTTTCACTATTAGCCTCGATTGCTTCAAGAAAGGCTTTCTTTCTACTTAATCCTGCCGCCTTATCCTTTGAGGGTGCTCCAATATAAGCAAGCTTTTTGCACCCCACCCCAATTATTTCATTAACCAAAGATTTAGCAGCATTATAATCGTCATGATAAACGCAGCAATATCCTTCTAACTCTTGACCGATAATGACAACTGGTATGGGCATTTCCTTTAATAATTTTTTATGTTTATTATTAATAATCGTAGCAATAAAAATCAGCCCATCTACTTGATTATTTCTAAAGATATTTAAATACTCCAACTCATTTTCTATATTATTATCTGTATTAGCAAGGATAATATGATACCCTGAACTGGCTAACTTCTCACTAATACCATCAACAACCTTTCCAATCGTTTCCGAACTTATCTTAGGTAAAATGACACCTATTAGCTTAGTTTTTCTTGTTCTTAACATTTGAGCTTGAGAAGATGGAACATAACCTGTTTGCTCTATAATCATTCTTATCTTTTCTTTTTTATCTTCACTTACATACCCATTATTTAAATATCTAGATACTGTTGCACTAGATACGCCTGCTATCTTTGCTATTTCACTAATATTCAATGTCTTTCCTCCTATAGTCTCTCCCTTTAATTTTATTAATACGCTTTTTACAGATATACTCAATATTTTATGCACTATACTTATATTAATAGCATACTCTTTTATGATAGTTTGTACCAAACCCCTTATTACAAGCTTTATGACATCTTAACACTAAAACACACTTAACTTCTGTTATAATCTCACTATGAAGAATTATTATTTAAAGGAGGTAATTATATGAAATTTATACCCTCTAGGACTTTTACAGTATACTCTTGTTTATCCTTTGATGAGGTTAAAAATACTCTCAGTAATCAAACTACAGAAAGCATATTTGATAAAAGGCACTGTCCCTTTATTAGCAATGTTGGCGAAGGACATTTTGAAATTTATAAGGTATTACATCGAAAAAGTAATCTTAATAAAAGAAGTGGCTTTAACCTTATTACAATAGGAACTAAGAATGCCGAAGATGACCATATCATCCATATTGAACAACGATTTCATCCGATTACATTAGCTTTATTCTACATCGAATGTATAATTGGGATGATTTTATTTCTGACAGCTATTGTTTTAACAATTGTAGCTCCTCAGTCTCTTTTTATGGATCTAGTCTTCTTACCCTTAGTAGCCCTATGTGTGCTTGCTGGCTATATGAGTATGCGCTCTTTTGATCGTCAAACAGAATATACTAAAAGAGAACTTTTTAAACTTATCAAAGCTGTCCAAATCAATTCTCAAACCACACCTTTAACAGAAGAACATCTTATCTTTTAAGATAATTCCTTAGATTTTGTTTTCTTTGTTTAAATTATAAACAAGCTAACCTATATTCAATCATTTCATTTAAAAATAAACATATCACATTTATGATATGTTTATTTTTTTACATAACAATATTCTTCTTAACTTCCTAAGTATTAAAATATTATTACATTAACACCTATAATTTTCTTATACTCTTCCTAGTTTTGCCAATGCATAAATCAGTGTAGAATTCCAATAAATATCGACTTCATTTGTTGAGTAACTCTCTCTATTATCAATGTAGCATTTAGTAGCTGGTGCTGCTTCTAAATCTTGTTTAGCAATATTATCTTCTCTTCCTGTATTAGGTCCTCCTACAATCATACCTGGAATCGTCTTTTCCTGGGCTACAGAAGGTCTATGGTGAGGGAATTTAGGATACACTGTTCCATATCCTGTTACATAAGACATAGCCATTGGATTTTTTCCAAAACAATAATTGATCTGTTCATTAGCATATTCTATATATTCCTGTTCATCAAATATCTCACTGGCATGTGCATAAAGAAGCGCTAAACTTAGTACATTCATATTACTTCCCCAGTAATATATATCCTCTTTATTATACACATTATATCCATCTTGTTTTGCTGCAGAAAGAAAAAAGTCCCCTGTCATCTTTAGATTCTCTTTTAAAACCTGAAGTACTCCATCATCTGCATTTGGTAGATTAATATAAGTATCAATAGCATATTCGGCCACACCTTGCCAGCCGTATCTACAATCAAGTCTATTTATATCTTTTACAATCCCTTTTATCTTATCATGATATTTTTCATCATTAGTTACTTTAAATAACTCTACTGCGGCCCATAGTCTTTCATCTAAATCATTGCTATCTCCATACTCACCAGTCAGAATGCCTGTTGGATTTTTAAAATTACTATTAGGAGCCTGCTCCAGATATACCCATGCTTTTTGTGCTGCCCTAAGACATTCATCTGCTAGTTCACTATCTATTTCTTTATAAGCTTCATGTCCCATAGCCATCACAGCTGCAAAATCTCCGGTAGCCGTAGTTGAAATTGGACAAACAATAAGGTCTGATATTTCCAGCTGTGGCATGATATACCCTGGAAAGTTAGCTCCTGTCACCTTATGATATACTCCTCCATTCTCTTGGTTCTGCATCTTTAAAAGCCATACAAGTTGATATCTAGCTTCATCTAATACATCAGGTATACCATTTCCACTTTCCGGTATATTGAGATTATCATCAAAAGCTTCCTTATTAGTTTCATACGCCAAAAGCAAATCCGCCACCGCTTTAGACGTTGCTACCACATAACGTCCATAATCACCTGCATCATGCCAACCTCCAGAAACATCTATTTTTTTATCACTACCATATATTGTTGCCATTTCAGTATGACAAGCCTGATGAGCCCACGTATCTCCATATTCCTTTGAAATATCCTGCCCACATCTTTGTAAATAGAAAAACCTTAATGCATCTTCAAATGCCTCTTTGTAAATTCCTTGACCTATTTTAAATTGATAAGATTCTCCTGACATATCGGTGATAATTTTATATACACCTTCCTTAGTAACTTCAGAAAAATCTCCTATATAATTAGTCTCATCTGCTGCTGGGCTATAGATTTTATTACCCACTTCTCCTGTATACACAATTTCATTAGTATTTATTGAAATAACGCTAAACTTTTCCCCTACTTTTTCACCTCTAAAAACAACCTTTTTTATATCATTAGGCAAATATCCCAACTGATTTAAGATAACATTTTTCTCTGCATCAGGTTCCTGTGAAATTAACGCTTTATTAGCCCCTATCCCATCTCCGTCTTTTACTACTGTCTTTTCTTCCGTAACTTGAACGGTTATGTCTTGAGATGTTTTTTCTTGCACATTGCAGCCTGTTAATGCTCCTATGCTTATGCTAAGATATATAATAAATATTTCCTTTATCTTCATTTTTCTCATCCCCCTATTTTTTACATTATATTAGATATCTTTGTATAGCAAAATAGACTTTCTTGTTGCTTCTTTATAATATGATAAGAAAAATTTTTAATATATTTTTCATCCTAAGGCGCAAAAACGTTAACTCCTATAAAGATGATAATTACTCATCCGTTTTTAAACATTACCCTAAAGAATTTTAAAATTTATTTAGGGATAATTCCTCCTACTCACATATATATAAGTGAAGTAAATAAGATTTCAAACTAAACTAACAACCTTTTCTTTTTAGCACCCCAAGAGATACCTCTCAGCTACTTTTGTAGTCAGCTCCTCCCCTTGCGGTCATGTAAGTCTTGGTTAGTAAGTGAGCTATCTTATTCGACTACTTCAACTTTTTACACCAACCAAAGCATAAAGTCATTCGGGCCCCTAACATGGTTTGATTTTATGAGTTCCCTACTGGTAAATAGTCAACTGAATACTTTTTCTAGGTCTTGTTATTATGCTCTAGGTATCCTAGGGAACGGTACTACGGATCACAGTAACTAAGCCTCCAAAATTATATTGATTAAATACTAGTTTGGAACAAATAAAATAGGCGTAAGCACTGAGCTTACGCCTATTTATCATATCGTTAAATATCGTTCACAAACAAACTTTCAAAACAAAACAGTAACTATTAAACCTTCGATTTCTATCCTTAGAAAGGAGGTGATCCAGCCGCACCTTCCGATACGGCTACCTTGTTACGACTTCACCCCAGTTATTGGTTTTGCCTTAGACGGCTCCCTCCCCGAAGGGTTGGGTCACCGGCGTTGGGCCCCCCCAACTCCCATGGTGTGACGGGCGGTGTGTACAAGACCCGGGAACGTATTCACCGCGACATTCTGATTCGCGATTACTAGCGATTCCAACTTCATGTAGTCGAGTTGCAGACTACAATCCGAACTGGGACTGCTTTTTTGAGGTTTGCTGACTCTCGCGAGATCGCTTCCCTTTGTAGCAGCCATTGTAGCACGTGTGTAGCCCTAAACATAAGGGGCATGATGATTTGACGTCATCCCCACCTTCCTCCAAGTTATCCCTGGCAGTCTCTCTAGAGTGCCCAACTTAATGCTGGCTACTAAAGATAGGGGTTGCGCTCGTTGCGGGACTTAACCCAACATCTCACGACACGAGCTGACGACAACCATGCACCACCTGTCACCAATGTCCTAGCAAGCTAGGAAAGGTCCGATTAAAGACCGATCATCGGGATGTCAAGTTTAGGTAAGGTTCTTCGCGTTGCTTCGAATTAAACCACATGCTCCACCGCTTGTGCGGGTCCCCGTCAATTCCTTTGAGTTTCAATCTTGCGATCGTACTTCCCAGGTGGAATGCTTAATGTGTTAACTTCGGCACCGAGACCCGTAAGCCCCGACACCTAGCATTCATCGTTTACAGCGTGGACTACCAGGGTATCTAATCCTGTTTGCTCCCCACGCTTTCGTGCCTCAGCGTCAGTTATGGTCCAGAAAGCCGCCTTCGCTACTGGTGTTCCTCCGAATCTCTACGCATTTCACCGCTACACTCGGAATTCCACTTTCCTCTCCCACACTCTAGTTCATCAGTTTCAGAAGCAGCTTAGAGGTTGAGCCCCTAAATTTCACTTCTGACTTAACAAACCGCCTACGCACCCTTTACACCCAGTAAATCCGGATAACGCTCGCTCCCTACGTATTACCGCGGCTGCTGGCACGTAGTTAGCCGGAGCTTCTTAGTCAGGTACCGTCATTTTTTCTTCCCTGCTGATAGAAGTTTACAATCCGAAGACCTTCTTCCTTCACGCGGCGTCGCTGCATCAGGCTTGCGCCCATTGTGCAATATTCCCCACTGCTGCCTCCCGTAGGAGTTTGGGCCGTGTCTCAGTCCCAATGTGGCCGTTCACCCTCTCAGGCCGGCTATGGATCGTCGCCTTGGTGGGCTGTTATCTCACCAACTAGCTAATCCAACGCGGGTCCATCCTATGCCGATAAATCTTTACTATAATAATCATGCGATTACCGATAGTTTATGCGGTATTAGCGTTCGTTTCCAAACGTTATCCCCTGCATAGGGCAGGTTACCCACGCGTTACTCACCCGTCCGCCACTAAGTTCTAGGAGCAAGCTCCTATCACTTCGTTCGACTTGCATGTGTTAAGCACGCCGCCAGCGTTCATCCTGAGCCAGGATCAAACTCTCATAAAAAAGTTTGTCCGTGTAGTATTTCTACTACTGACTATTTTACTTAGTACAAGTTGTACTGATTCTCATCTCTTATTAGAGACGTAATGAATCGACTGGTTTATAGTTACTATTTTGTTTTCAAAGTTCATTTGTTGTTTGTTTATCAAGGCTTAATGCCTTTTGTTAGCAGCTTTTTTCGCTGCCGACTCGTATAATATTACAGTATTACTAATAAGAAGTCAATACTTTTTTTTAACTTTTTAGAGTTTCTTTATGAAATATAAATGGATTCTATAAATATACTCCTTAATACCTCATTCTTTCTATCTATCCCTCATTTTTCTTCTCTCTTTTAATAAAAAGACTCTACCACTTTATAAATAGTTCCTCATAAAATAGTCTTTTAAAAGCTATAATGTGAAGATGCCTCTATTTAATAAAGCAGAAGAGTTCACTTTTTAAATAATTAACTTGTTATCTAATCTTATTAACTTATCCTTATGTTTTAAATACAGATAAGTGCTTGCCAAAACAATACCTTTTATAATACTAGTTATACTTATACTCCACCACACACCATCTAATCCTAATGGTCTACATAGTATTATTGCTAATGGTATGCGTGCCCCTGTTAATAGTATACTTGTGAAATTAGGTAAGTACGTCCTACCCATTCCATTAAATGCACCTGTTATTGTAATTTCTACACACATAAATAATTGAGAATACCCTAATATGAGAAGATATTGCATACCAACCTTAATAGTTTCTATCTCTGAAACGAAAATTCTCATTAATAATTCCCTTCCAAAAATCAGCAGTACCGTAGAGAATAATCCTACACTCAGGGCCATTAACATTGTAATTTTAACACCCTTACCTATACGTTCCTTTTTACCTGCACCATAATTTTGGCCTACATAAGTAGCAACAGCTGTAGAAAATCCTCCTGCTGTTAGCCACGAGATAGATTCTATCTGCGAACCAATTTTTTGCGCTGCAATAGGAACTGGCCCCCAGTATGCTACAATACGACCAATAATCATCGAAAAAATTGTAAATAGTCCACTCTGCATAGCTCCTGGTAAACCTATATGTGTGATTTCTCTAATAACTTGCCAATCTGGTTTTGCAAAAACCTTAAGAACAAAATAATCTAGTTTCCTTTTCAAAATCACTATTATAAAACATAACGTTACTACCATTTGAGCCACGACAGTAGCAAGAGCTGCTCCTAATACACCTAGCTTAGGAAAACCAAACAATCCAAATATAAGAACAGGATCGAATACTATATTAAATATAAGACCAATAGTATTAATAATAAATGGTGTTTTACTATCTCCTAAACCATTAAAAATCCCACTAAATACTGGACCAGTAAAGAAAAACAGCATTGCTGCTGAAACTGTTACTAGGTATGTTCTAGCCATACTTATGACCTCGGCATCCCCTAAAGTAAAGAAATCTATAAGTTGCTTATTAAATAAGATTAAGAAAAAACCATATAAGAGTGCTAGAATGGTATTCATCTGCAGTGCACTAGTAATATACTTCTTTGTTTTCTTATAATCTTTACTGCCTATACTTTGAGAAACCTTAATGCTTACACCTAATTTTGTAATCATAATAAAGGCTTCTGCTAACCATGTAAAAAATCCTGCTGTTCCTACAGCTGCTACTGCATTACTCCCTATCTTCCCTATCCAAATCATATCTATCAAACTATATGCTGTTTGAATAAAAGATACCCCCATAATGGGTATAGCTAACTTAATAAGTTTTCCTGTTATTGAACCTGTTGTCAGATCTATTCTTTGTCCCATACCATTTCCCTTCTTTGTTAATCTACTCCTTAGATTTGCTGTGAAATACTATTCTTTCATACTTCTTCATCTTTTTACCACACCCTACTCTTATGTGTGTTTCTGTGAATATTATTAACAATGTATCTTTTTGAGTATGTCACATACTCAGACTAAAAAGCAATATAAATATTGAATTAAATACATATAGGCGACCTTCTAATTTTACTAGCAAGGTCTCCTACTTTTAACTATATATAATAGAAAGTTTAGTTATAGATCTAATTTCTTGTTTTGCTTAGAGCTATTTCTACAGACTTTAAGTAGGCTTTAGAAGTAGCTGTGGCTCCAGATACTGCGTCTATATCTACTTGTTGCTTATCTATAATTTGTTCAAAGAGATTTTTACTTACATCTGGTATAAGTGGATTTGATAGCCTTTCAATCGCTATAATCTTACCACCTTTAACTTTCACTTCAACTTCACTTAACCACCTGCTATATTTAAATTTCCCTTCATAGGTTCCATCTGGGATCTCTGATATATTAATTGTGTTAACGGGTGTATTACACATTGCAGGAATATCTTTTGTTACCCCAACTATAATACCTACGCCTATAATCACTATACCACAAATTGTCCCAATAATAATTTTTATTCCTTTTTTCATATTTTCTCCCCTGATCTTTCTTTCCAGTAGCTTACTACTAACACTCTAATAACTTGAACCATCTAATCCATACTTAGAGCAGGAGCTTTATGCTTTAATTTATAACCATAATGTTTACTATACTTTAATGTTTCTAATTTATAGTTGTATTAATAGTTATAATAATTTCTATCCCCTTATTAATAACTAGAAGCTCCTATGCTTGATTAAGTGCTGTTGTAAATTTGCTAATTCTTTCTTCATCAAAAAGCTCTATATCTACTTTAGTATCTACTTTAGCTGGATTTTCTTTTGTCTTTTCTTTGGATTCTGTTATTTTCTTTATAATAAATTTTTCAAAGAAATTCATTTTTTTAAAGTAAAAGGCACCTCCGCAACTTTCTACAGCAGTTAAATTTTTAATAAATTCTTCTGTGAAATTATTTTTAAGATAATTTTCTATTTGGCTAGAATCCATACAGCAAAAATAAAGGGCTACTTTTTTAGTTTTTAAAATGTCCATATGAGCTTCACAAAAGCTTTTAATATCTTTATTAATCATTCCTGCATAAATAGGTGTACCTAATATAACTTTCTCATAGTTATCTAAAACAATATCACTCTTATCCTTTATACTAACAAGCTGTACTTCACCTTCAAGTCCTTTTGCTATACGTTCTGCTCCTACTTTTGTTGCACCATGTTTTGATGCATAAACCACTAATGTTTTCATATTTCATAACCTCCATTTACTAGCTCTTCCATTTTTATTATATTTTCTAATAGTCTTTGTAAGCATCGGGCTGTCACTTTTATTTCTTCTTCTGGTATGTCTTTATACAGTAATTCTAGAAAATGTTCTTGATATACAAGTTTTCCCCGGAAATATTCATAACACTTAGGACATACTCTTAGTCTTAAGATCCTAGCATCATTTGAATCTTTTTCCATTTTTATAAGACCTTTATCTAGTAACTTTAAGGCTAGCTGCTTTACATTTTGTCTCGAACTTCCTAATGCTTCAGAAACTTGAGTTAAAGTAGGTGGTTCTTCTTCAAATTGAAGAATCATAATGACTAGTAACCACTGCTTTAAGCTGATATCCCCCGGCCCTCTATCTGCAACCCCTTGAATCTTATTAGCTAATACGTGAAGTACCGCGAATATAAACTTACTAGGTCCTATCTCCTGTATATCTACAGCTACTTGTTTTGCCATACTACTCCTCCTAAGTAAATAAGAAAGGTAATATATTACCTTTATACGTAATATATTACCTCTCTTATTCCAAGTCAATATTTTTATAATATTTTATATTTAATTAATATTTATTCCTATATTTAAAATCCTATTCAATTCATCGTTATGACCTAGTATTATTTTTATTATCTATTAATGCTTTATCCTCTTAAATAATACAATAATTAATTTTCTATTTACATCTATTCCATATTACAAAGTCTATAGATAGTTTTTTTTATTAAAAGCCATGTTATCTAATCTAACATATAAATATAGCTAGACATATTCTCAATATAAATATCTCTAAAATAAGAAAATATTGCTTTTCAACAAAAAAATAATGCAGAGTCTCAAACTTCTGATTCCCTGCAAATCTTAACCTTTTTAAACTCACAGTGCATAATTGCTCAGCTTCTCCCACTAAGCATGATATAATACTTAAGTATAAATAGGCGCTTTATTAGCATCTTAATGTTCTAAGATTAAATAACTCAACACCTTATATGAACTTTTGGGCTATTGAATAATTATAAAGGATTTCATTATCTTCATAATGGCATCCTCATTTTGCTGCCAATTTTGCTTAGATACGTCTATATGTATACCATATTTTTGACTTTCAAATACTAGATCTATAATTTTGCGTTCATTTTCTTCCTTAATAAACATGTTGCCTTTTAGACCATTTGTGGTTTCAAAAATTGTACTATCAGAATCTGTTTTTTCTAATTCAATAGGTTGATCAGTATAATAACAATAAATAGTTTCCTTTTCATCCTCATTTACATAGATACAAATACCTTTTTTATCTTCTTGCTTTACCTTACCTTTTGCAGTTTCCCAATTATAAGGATAATGTACTTCAAAACGTGTTACATCATCTAAATAAGGTAAACGTATACCATCTCTTTTAATAATCTCATTTTGTTTCCACATTAAAAATAGTACAATTGTTGAAATTGTGCCTATTAAAGCAAATAACCCCACTATCTTAAAAATTAATTTTGCTTTCTTCATCTATTCTCTTCTCCCTTTCCCCGTACTTTCTAACCTTATTCTCAGACCTACTCCAGCTTACTTTCTAACTTTTTTATATTTTTATATATTATATAGATTCTATTTATACAGTCAATCCATTATGCAGTTTCTTGACGCAATCTTAACATCACTTGTAAGATATAAAAGAGATGGACTTTCTAAAATGTCCATCTCTTTTATATTCCTTCTATTCTCCAAACTTATAGCCTACACCCCATACCGTGTAAATATAATCAGGCGTTCTAGGATTTTCTTCTATTTTCTCCCTTAGCTTCCTAATATGAACCATCACTGTGTTATTATTATCAAAATACTCTTGACCCCATACACGTTCATAAATCGTCTCTATTTTAAACACCATACCTTTATTCATCCATAAAAGTTTTAATATACTTAATTCAGTAGGTGTAAGATTAATTTCATCTCCATTCTTATGCACCTTACCTGTTTCTAAATTAAGCGTTAATCCGTCTTGCTCTAAAACCTTACTACTTGTATGTGCCGTATTTAACTTAGTAAATCGACGAAGCTGAGCCTTTACCCTAGCAATAAGCTCTAGTGGATTAAACGGTTTTGCGAGGTAATCATCTGCTCCAACTGAAAGGCCTAATATTTTATCAATGTCCTCTACCTTAGCTGAAAGCATAATAATCGGCGTATTATATTGTTCTCTAATCTTGATGCAAGCATCTATCCCATTTACTACTGGCATCATAACATCTAATATAATAAGGTCTATCTGTCTCTCCTCTACTAACTGCAGTGCCTCTAGACCTGTCCCTGCTTTCTCTACTATATAGCCCTCATTTTTCAAATAGATTTCTATTAAATCCCTTATTTCTTTTTCATCATCTACTATGAGTATTGTTTCTTGCCCCATTTAATCACCTCATTTGCTTATTGCCCCATATTATGGTTTATATTACTACTTTCAATTATAGTGCCTTTATTATGTCCTAGGTAATCCTATTTTAAAGCTAATTAAATCTTCATTAATAGTCGCTCCTATTTCACCACCATGTAACTCTACTATATTTTTAGCAATGGCTAGCCCTAAACCACTTCCTCCTGCCATGCTATTCCTAGATTTATCTGCTCTATAAAAGCGTTCAAAGAAAAGTGATACCTCTTCTGGTGAGATATTTTCAAAAGCATTACTAACTGCGACGTAAATTTTGTCTCCTATAGCACGGAGCTCCACATATATAGCTTCTCCTTGTGGACTATACTTAATGGCATTTTCAATAAGATTTTCAAATACTCTTGTCATCTTCTGAATATCTACCTCTGCCGTAGTTCCTGTACTATCAATATAAGTTTCTATCTCGATATTTTTATCACTTGCTAAAGGCATGAGCTCCTCAATTAATTGATTCATTAAGTTACTCAAAGAAATTTTCTCTTTTTTTAATTTAATGGCTTGTTGATGGAATTTAGTTAGTTCAAAAAGGTCTTCAATTAATACCTTTAATTTTTCAGCCTTAGTATAGGCGATATCTAGGTACTTCACTTGATCTTCTTTATCGTGAAACCCTCCATCTTTTACTAAACCAATATATCCTATAATAGAAGTAAGTGGTGTTCTAAGATCATGAGCTACATTAGTAACAAGTTCATTCTTACTTTTTTCTGCTTGCATCTGTGCTTCTATCTGATATTTTAACTCTTTTTCCATGTGAGTGATAGATTGAGCTACCTCCGCTAATTCATCTTCACCTATTACTTCTATTTTATAATTTAAATTACCCTTTGAAATTTCTCCTAAGCACTCTGAAAGATATTCAATATAAGCCACCTTATCCCTAGTTAATCTAAAAATGATTAAAATAAATAAACCTGCACCTGCAATAAAGCCTAGAACATTACCTAAGTCTGTATGAACAGTATGTGAAAAAGGTTCTATGGCCGTTTCATTATATAAATAATACACTTCATTATTTAAAGTAACTGGATAAATACCTACAAATTTACTACTATCCCCACTAGCCTCACTATTATTGGTTTTTTGAATCGCATTAATCAAATTCAAACTATCCACTACACCATCTTGATACATAATCTTTCCTGTACCATCTACTAAATAAGTCACAGAATCGCTATAAAAGAAATAGTCACCTAATGCATTATCTAATATCTCTTTTATTCTTGCTTCTACTAGTATCTCTTTTGTCATTCCTCTAGAAGTAAAATACTCTGTTATAGCCTGATCAACATTTTCTTTACTCCAGGTATTGTTATGATACAACTCTAATAACTTGGTATAAAGTGCACTTAGAGCTGACTCTCTATTGTTATTTCCTGCATTTAACTCTTCTTCATTTAGTCCTAAAAGTTGCTCAATTCTATATTCATCTTCATATTGGATAGCTTCCTCTAAAGCAGTATAATCAATATTCTTACCAATATCTGATACCTCTAAATTATTAATTTCTTGTACCATATTGAGTAATTGATTTTGAACGTATTCTCTGCCTTCAGTATAAGTAACATATTCATTTGTTCCCATATCCGTACGATTAATAAAATGAGATACTACCAAGAAAACAACAGTTGCTGCCATAAGTGCCAATATCACCATAGCTAATAATTCTAACCATAAATGTTTTCCAACCGTTGTCTTTCCTCTTTCATAAACCTTACCTATTCTTTCCTTAAGAGGTAGCTTATTGATATGTTTGGGTTGTTTTTTCCTTCTAATCTTCATTATTTCACCTTCTTTTAGGCCTATTGTACTTCACTGCTATAGCCACCATCTATAATCTCTAATCTAGAATCTGAGTCAGCCTCTAAAGTAATCGGTGTAGAACCATCCCCATAGGTGTATATTTTCTCTCCTTTTGGTGATATGCCTTCTATTACATCAAATTCACTTAATACCTTGTTTCTATCTTCATAATAGTCATCATAATAGTCTTCAGTTTGGTTATTACTTAAATATTTCACTTGGAAGCCTTGAATATTAGAAGGTAAAGTTAAATTAACTGGCTCTGTAACATAACCTAATAATTTAATGTATTCAGGTATAACTGTTGTTTGTATATCTATAGAAGCACGTTCACCATTGAGTGCTATTTCTTTAAAAGCACCATTTAAGTTAATAATACTACTTTCATCTTCTACGGTAATCTTACATACACTATCTGATTTAGCATCTATACTATTACTATAACCTGCTACGTTAATCTTATCATATTTCCCTCTTAATTTAATATTAGAATAATTACTTGATAGTTTAATATTAGTAGGTATTTCTGACTCTACATAAATCTCTCTATTCTCTATATCTTGTATATCAATACCTTGGTACTGGCCTGTTAAATTAGCTTTTACCCTTCCTTGCACTTCTAATTGTGCTGGCTGATTAGAATGAATTTCTAATATTCCTGAATTGATATGTGCTGATATTTGCTCATAACTCCCTTTTAGTTTTACTTCTGAATATTCCATGTCAATTTCAAACTTTTTTACATCTATATCTTCTAGGTTAATGTTATTATCTCTATACTTACTATAGTAGCTATACTCATTGTTTTTTATCTGTATCGTATCATATGCCTTCTGAGGTAAATAGACTGTAAGACTTGCTTTATCCTCTTGAATTCCTAAATAGACTGTTATTTCTTTAGTTTGCTCCAAATTAACATAGGTGCTATTTCCTTTTGTTTTTACTTCTAATTCAAATTCAGGTGCCATACCTAGTAGGTCTGTAAAGTTTTGGCTAAACTCTACGTATGGTTTTCCTTGAGTTACTTCTACTTGGACAGGAATCTGGGAATCAATATAAATACTTTGTAGAGCATTTATATCTAAGTCCTGCTTATCATAGTCTGTGTATGCATTGAGCTCTTTATAATAAACTTGTCCAGCAATAACAGCACTTGTTATAAAGCCTATTCCAAATATTATGCTAAAAATAATAAGCCATTTCTTCATGTCTATCTCCCCTCCTGACTAGTGCGTATTCTTCTAGGCTTACGATATCTTTGTATTAGATTTCTTATTTGTTTAATCATCATAATAAATAGGATGGTTAAAATAGAACCAAAGGCCAGCGCCGTTATACTACTTGTTATTCCAAGGGCAATTAATAATGCACTAATTTGAGTAGCAAAAAAGCTGGTTATCCCTATAATGAATATTCCCACACCAAAAGAACCTACTATTCCAGCTATAAAAAATCCAAGAAAAGTAAGTATGACACTTCCAATAATCCCGATAAAAGGTAAAAGCATTAAAATAAGTATAAGTTTCGCTAGACGCATTCCCCATTTAACAAATCTGCTTCGCTCCTTCTTTTGATAATTATCCTTATAAGTTGAAAATGAAGTATCATTGTTTATATTATACGTATTATGATTTTCATGATATGTTTGTTCTTTGCTCATAGAATCTGTTATTTCTTTTTCAAAGGACTTTATATTTTCAGTAGATAGGTTAGCTAAATCTACTTTTTCTGATTTAATTTTACTTGTACTTATTTTATCTAAAGTTTCATTGATCTTACTTAAACGGCTTTTTCTAGCTGTAGATTTACTTTTTTCAAGTTCCTCTGCTACTTCTGCATTTTCTTGAACTAAGTTGGCTTCTTCCTTGGTTTGATTATTATCTATATTTATGCCCTCTTGAGTGATAGACATTTCTAAAAATGATTTGCTATCAGTAGTTTCTTTCTTCAAAATGTTTATTTCTTGAGTCGTATTAGCTTGCTTTGCAGACTCTAAATGAGGGAATGCTTGCTGATTTATATGCGATTTATTTTGTTCTTCTTTATCAAGTTCTACCTCTTGATTTTTACTATCTTCTTGGACTAAATCTTGTAGTTCTATCTCTTTTTGCATCTCATCCCCAAGAATATTGTAGCTTCTATAATCCCTTTTAGCCATTTTTTATCTCCTATCTTACTTGTTCTACTATTAGCATAACGGGTGTTTCTTAATATCTTTATCCTTTATGAATTAAGATTTCTTAAGAACTTAATATTCAAATATAAATGGCTCTACAATAAATGTTGGGGTTTGAAAAAATGATTGCATAATAAAAGAGCATTTTCAACAATCCTAAGTATGACTAATACTTACAGAAAGGTTGTCGACTATGCTCTCCTTTTATTATTCCCAAAAACTTCTTAATCTATCAGGTGTTTTAATAAAAGATATTATCCATACTGAAAATAAAACTATCTTTGAAATTGAAATGCAACGTAAACTTCACGCTTGCCCTTGTTGTGGCCATTCTACACAACGTATTCATGATTATCGCAGGCAAAAAATCAAAGATATTCCTTCCTTTGGTTCTCATACACTCCTTCTTCTTAGAAAAAGAAGATATGTTTGTCAATCTTGTGGTAAGCGTTTCTATGAAAGCATTGACTTTCTTCCTCGCTATCATCGCATGACCTCACGTTTAATTCTTTACGTTTTATCTCAGTTAGCTTCAACTTCTTCTTTTAAGAGTGTTGCTCAGCATGTTAATCTGTCTACTTCTACTGTTGTTAGGATTTTTGATAAACTTTCCTACTCACCATCTTCTTTACCTAAAGTATTAGCTATTGATGAGTTTAAAGGAAATACCAATCACGAGAAGTATCAGTGTATTATTACTGACCCTGAAAATCATAGAGTTCTAGATATTTTGCCTAATAGATATAAAACTCACTTAGCTTCATACCTATTAAAGTTTGATATTTCTCAAACCTCTATCTTTATTAGTGATATGTGGTCTACTTATCGTGACTTATCCCGTGAAATTTTCTCTTCTGCAACTTATGTCGTTGATAAATATCATTATGCTAGACAAGTTTTATGGGCTTTTGAAGCTGTTCGTAAAGAAGTACAAAAAGACTTTTGTGATCATCGAAGAAAATACTTTAAGCGATCTAAATCTCTACTCATTAAACACTATCATGACTTAAATAATGATCAAAAACAAAGACTTAATGTCATGCTTTATACAAGTGAAAAACTATCTAACGCCTATTTACTTAAGGAAAGTTTTTATGAGGTAATGGCATCAGAAGATTACAATACAGCCAAAGAACGACTTACAAAGTGGATCATTTATGCTGAAAACAGCGGTTTACCTCGCTTTGTTACAGCTGCTCAAACAATGAATAACTGGATAGGTGGCATTCTTAATTCATTTACTACACCTTACACAAATGGTTATACAGAAGGTATAAACAACAAAATCAAAGTTCTCAAACGCAACGCATATGGTTATCGTAACTTCGAAAGATTTAGAAGTAGAATACTACATATGTGTAATAAAAAAAGCAGCTAAGATAGATTTAAAAAATCTTCTTAACTGCTTCTACATCATCATACTTGGGATACCCCAACTATTGACATAGAGCCATATAAATAAAAGGAACTAGTTTATTCATGAATCTTCTAGTCCCTTCATTATTACCTATTCTTTTTATGTTTCACTTTCATTACTAATTTTATAGAAATCTAAGATTGGTAGAAGTGCCGCTCCTAAAGTAGTCGTATTCTTGATATCTGAAAAAGTAATATCCAAATCTAATCTTTCCATAATTTCATTGTATTTGTTAACAACATTTTGTAAGACAGTAGGTTGCGTCTTTATTAATCTTCCTACCTTTCCACCTATGATAAGCGTCTGAATATCTAAGACCATCGTGAGGTTATAGATAGTCATCATCAAAATCTCTATACCTTCTTCGAGTATCTCACATGCAATAGGATCATTCATTTTCACTAGCTTTTCAAATTTTAAAAAGCTCTTTATATTTTCTCCTGTACGTTGTTTGTAGCGATTAAGTAAGCTACGAGTAGATATATGATCCTCCACTTTATATGCTCGTCCAGTATCCTTTTCTACTAAACGCATATGGCCAAATTCACCCGCACGTCCACTTGTTCCTGTGTAAATTTCTCCATTTACAAAAATACCGCCACCTAAGCCTTCATTTATACCAATATAAATCAGATTTTTAAGTTCTTCATATTTACCAAGATTCTTTTCTGCTAATAAAGAAAGATTGGCTTCATTTTCTACATATACTGTATCGTCAAACAAATCATAGATTTGATTTAATGGAATTTCTTTATATCCCATATTTGTTTGTTCTATAGTACCTGAATTCTGATTAAGTGTTCCAGGAATAGAAATACCAATACCTAATAAATTTTCTTCTGGTATTTTAAGTTCTTCTACAACTTCATCTACTAGCTTTTTACCTTTTATGAAGTAAGTCATGAGTTGCTCTTCTTCGCAATCAACCTCCTTAGAAATAAGTACTTCATTTAATAAGTTCATTGCAGCTACTGCTACTTTATATTTCGTAATGCTCATCCCAATAGAAATTCTCGCATTAGGAATAAGCTTAATAATCTTAGGCTTTCTTCCACCTGTATAAATATCAGATTCTACCTCTTCAATAATACCAGCCTCTTTTAATTCGTTAATATTAGTAGTAACAGTAGGGATGCTAATTTTGAGTGTATAGGCAATATCTAGTTTGGTTAGGTTTTCACCTTTACCTATTAACTTTAGGATTTTCTTATAATTTGTTTCTTTTATTAAATTACCTTTTAAAATGACTCTTTTATTCATTACTCCTCCCCTTTACACTGTTATTTCTGTTTATATTATATATGATTTAAGTCTCTAAAGGTAGTTAAATCTGCCTTTAGAGACTTATTAATTCATATTTATTTATTGTTATAGATATATTGGTTAACTACGGTTTCTAACCATTCTTGTCTACCAGACTTATTAACGATAGGTTGTTGTTTAAGTGCATATGCTTCTAACTCTTTAAAACCTACGTTACCACTTACAATATCTTTACCAATACCTTCATTAAAGCTTGCATAACGATCTGCTACAAAATCTTCTAACACGCCATCTTTTAGTAAGTTATAAGCTACTTTTAAACCTTTTGCAAAGGTATCCATACCCGCAATATATGCGATAAATAAATCCGCTTCTTCAAATGAGCCTCTTCTTACTTTTGAGTCAAAGTTAAATCCACCTGGTGCAATACCGCCTGCTTTTAACACTTCGTACATAGCCATTGTTGCATCATAGATATTTGTTGGGAATTGGTCTGTATCCCACCCTAGCATAAGGTCTCCCTGGTTCGCATCAATACTTCCTAATACGTTGTTAATTCGGCTCATATTGAGTTCATGTTGGAAAGTATGCCCTGCAAGTGTAGCATGGTTAGCTTCGATATTCATTTTGAAGTATGTATCTAAGTTGTATTTTCTAAGGAATGCAAGTACGGTTGCTGTATCAAAGTCGTATTGATGTTTTGTAGGTTCTTTTGGTTTTGGCTCGATAAGGAATTGTCCTGTGAAACCAATTTCTTTAGCATAATCTACTGCCATTTGTAAAAGTCTTGCAAAGTTGTCAAGTTCAAGACCTGTATCTGTGTTTAAGAGTGTTTCATAACCTTCTCTACCACCCCAGAATACATAGTTTTCTCCTCCTAATTCTTTTGTTACTTCGATTGCTTTCTTAATTTGAGCTGCCGCATAAGCAAATACTTCTGCATTGCAAGTTGTTCCTGCACCATGCATGAAACGTTTGTTATTAAAGCAGTTAGCTGTTCCCCAAAGAAGTTTAATGCCTGTTTCTTGCATTTTAACTTTGATGTAAGCTACTACTTCATCAAGAATTTGATTAGTTTCAGCAAGGTCTTTACCTTCTGGTGCAATATCTCTATCATGGAAACAGAAATATTCAATCCCTAATTTTTGCATAAATTCAAAGCCAGCATCTACTTTAGCTTTTGCCATTTCAATAGGATTAGCTATTTGGTTCCAAGGTCTAGCTGCTGTAGTAGAACCAAATGGATCTCCACCTTCAGCACAAAGTGTGTGCCAGTAAGACATTGCAAAACGTAAATGTTCTGCCATTGTCTTATCACCTACTTTTTCGTCTTTGTTATAATGTTTGAATGCAAGTGGGTTTACTGAATCTGCCCCTTCAAATGGGATTACCCCAATTCCTTTAAAAAATTCTGCCATTTTTTATTCCTCCTTAGGATTAAAATTATTTTATTTTAGTTATTTAAGCCACTAAGCTTATCATGATGTTCTTTAAAAGTATCTTTTAGCTGGGTATATAAAATCTTATAAATTGGATAGAATTTCTTATAATAAGCTACATTTTCTGAAATAGGTGCTTGTGTTGTTTTAATGCCTATTATTCTTTCACAAGCTTCTTTCTCATCTTTATAAATACCAGTTCCTACACCGGCCAGTATAGCTACACCCAAAGCAGGTCCTTCTGATACATTGATTGTTTTGACTTCTGTATCAAATAAATCAGCATGGATTTGACGCCATACATCACTTTTACCACCGCCACCTGATATTTTTACACTAGTGATTGGAATATTGTTAGCTTTAATGAGTTCGAAACAGTCTAATAAGCTATATCCTACACCTTCCATAATAGCTTTTACCATATGACCTTTACCTTGAGATGCTCTTACGCCAAAGAATACACCACTTGCGTAAGGATCCATATGTGGTGTGCGTTCCCCCATAAGGTAAGGTAAATAAATAAGGCCTTCACTACCTGTACTTACTTCTCTAGCCTGATCAGTCAAAATTTCATATACATCACAATTTTTTTCTATTGCTATTTCCTTTTCTTCTTTGCAAAAAGTATCTCTATACCACTTCAAAGATAAACCAGCGCCTTGTGTAACTCCCATAACATGCCAGGTATTAGGAATAGCATGACAGAAAGTTTGTATACGTCCTTCTGGATCTGTTACAACTTCATCTGTATAAGCAAATACAACTCCTGAAGAACCAATAGTTGCTGATACATCTCCTGTAGCTACAATACCATTTCCTATAGCTCCAGCTGCTTGATCTCCTGCTCCTCCTACTACGGCTGTTGTTTCACTTAATCCTGTTTCAATAGCCACCTTGCTTGAAACATAGCCTGTTATTGCATGAGATTCTACTACTGGTGCCAAAAGAACTTTATCAATATCTAGAATTTCTAATAGTTCATCGCTCCACTCTCTCTTATGTATATCTAACATCTGCATACCACTAGCATCCGATACTTCTGTCATAAATTCTCCGGTTAACTGGTAGCGAATGTAATCCTTTGGCAAGAGTACCTTATTAATACGTGCATAAACTTCTGGCTCATGTTTTCTTACCCAAAGTAGTTTAGATAAAGTGAAGGCTGGTATAGCTACATTTCCAGTTATAGAAACTAGTTTTTCTCTACCTACCTGCTCTTCCATCTCCTTAGCTACTTCTGTTGTTCTATTATCACACCAAATAATAGCATCTCTTAATACTTTGCCATTCTCATCTAATAGCACTAAGCCATGCATTTGTCCTGAAAGTCCTATACCCTTAATTTCACTTGTATTAATAGCTGACTTTTTTACAACCTCTACCAAGCTTGTTTTAGTTGCTTCCCACCATGACTCTGGCTTTTGTTCAGCCCAACCAACTTTTTTTTGAATAATGTCATACTCTTGTAATGAGCTACTAATAACCTTTCCTGTCTCATCAAAAAGTACAGTTTTAGTTCCAGATGTCCCTATATCTATTCCTATTAAATATACCAAGCTCCTTCCCTCCTTTTATTTTAATTAACTTGATTTTAATACTTTTCAAATTATTTTTCAATACTTTTTATAACTATTTTAAAAAGTTTTTTATTTATTTTGTTTAACTAATTTTCAAACAGGATCTCACTTATGTTTTTCACTACTTTTTTCATATAAAAAAAGCAGTAGTCAAGTTGCTTTCAACCTTACCTACTGCTTTTTAACTATAAACAATCTAAATCCTATATACTGCCTTCTCTTTCCTCCATCACCTGTATTCCTAACATCTTACTAAAGTCCACAGCTTGGGTTGGTGATAATCTTAATCCTCTTACATCTTCTATCCTTAAATTAATGCCGTCAATAATGCAGCTACTTAGATCTATGCCTTTTAGCTTTGTTCCGCTTAACTCCGCTCTTTGCATTTCACAATATTTAAACTGTACGTTGTTCATCTTACATACGCTAAAACCTGCTTGATTCATACGACATTCATTAAAAGTAACATCTTTTAGATTGCTTCCTCCTAATACAAGGTAATCGCACTGACAACCATTAAAAAGTACTTCTCTCATAGAAGATTCCATTAAATGTGTTCCTATTAATTTACAACTAATAAACTCGCTATGATGAAAAATGGCTTTATCAATGTTAATATTAGATAAATCACAGTTTTCAAATCTCACATGAAGAAACTCAGTACTTTCCCAATCAATATCCATAAAGCTAACATTTTTAAAAACTACATCTCTAAAAATAACATTACATGCATTTGACTCCTCTATACTACAATCTTTGATTGTTAGCTCATTGAATTCATCCTCATCATTAATGATATAACTCATTGTATTTCCCCCTTATCATTTTATATTTCGCCTCTGTATCTTCTGTAGTCTTATATATTTTTGGTTTTATCTGATTCCAATAACTCTTTTTACTGCTTCCTACTTATCCTATTTATTACATTCTATTTTTTAGACAGTCTCCCTTTTTATTATTATGACATATGCTATGGGTATACCTTATCACAAATTAATCTCTGCTAAAATAGGATAATGGTCTGAGGGATATTTATTATTTTTTTGATATTTGATAATCTCTACATCTTTAATTTCAAATTCCTCTGATACAAAAATATAGTCTATGTGTAACCCTCTTGTTTTTCCTTTGAAATGCCCCATTGTCGCCTCATTGTAAATTTCCTTCCTAACATCTTGAACTGCTATAAAACGTTTATCGCTATAGCTTCCCTGTGAAAACTGTTGAATTAATTTACTTTGTGGCCCAGCATTAAAGTCCCCCATTAAAATACAAGGTAATTTTTCCTTTTGATAACACTCTCCAACATACTCTCCAATCTTTTTTAAACCATATTCTCTAGCAGATGGTAGTAAACAATCAAGATGTGTATTATAAATCCTTATTTTTAAGTTATTAGCTAATTGAATAACAGCCGTAGTACAAATACGAGGAAACATAGAATACCAGACAGAACTTCCTGTTTTGCTAGGTGTTTTCGATAACCAAAAGGTTTCCTCTTCTAAAAGATTATAATCCTCTTTAACCAATAAATTATTCCTCTCATTAAAATAACGTTTTGTTCTACCCTTGCCTATTATATAGTAGCCATCTATGGCTTTGTTTAAATCCATATACATACGATCTGTTACTTCTTGTAAGCCTACTACATCACAATCATACTTTTTGATAACTTCATAAACTATCTCGGAACGATGCCTCCATCTATTACGTACATCCAATATACTATCTGCTCTTACATTAAAACTCATTACTTTCATTTTTAGTGCCTCTTTCTCCATCATTTATATCTACTATTTTATTGTGTCTTAAAATTTATTCTTTGAAACTATGTATATTATTTAAATTTTAGCGAATACTATGTTTCTAAGTTTCCTGTTTTTTAACATATCTGTGCTACTTGCCTCATAGTTATAATAATAGGGACTTTAACCTTAGTTATAATACATCATCTAAAAATAATCCATAGGTTATTACACTATAATAAAAAGGAGGTTATGTATAGCTATGGACAAAAAACAACAACTACTTCAATATCTTAATTCTCACCTTTTTCTACCTGTATTAGAATCCCCCTATGCCTCCTCACAACTCAAGTATGATTTTGAGCATACTAGACAAACCTTAGAAGAGTTCTCAGCCGAAGGCATATTGTTTTACATTTGGAACTCCTTTGCTAATAGTGAATCTCAAAGGATTTTATCTAATCGATTACTAGATGAAGGATTTATTAACTATGAGCATACTCTAGATCAATTTAAAAATGAATACACTTACGAATGGCTTATGTCTTAATATTACAAAGTTGATACTCTCCCTTAATTTGGTTATAATAAGATTAATAGAATTTAATATCAATCTTAATTAATCCACGAAGGATAAGGAGCTACTATTTTATGAGACGCTACGCCAAATTATCATCTATTGATAAAAAACTTTTCATAGACATTCTTAAATTCTTTTTTGATAAATGTGATAAAGTGAATATCTATTTTCCTAATACAACTAAAAATGCCCAAGCTAAAGAAATTAATACTTTTAAAACAAATTTTTTAGCTGCTACTCATATCATTGAAAACCCAGAAGAACTAGGAAACCTAGAAGAATCACTTGAAGAAAAAGATGGTTTCTCTATGATTATTGCTTCTCTCACTGAAGAAGTAAAAGAGCTTATTATTCAGATGAAATCTAATCTTTCTTTAAATCTTGGCCTTATTCAAGGTGATAAAGTGCTTTTCTATCTAGGGGATGAAGATGAATGTGTTGTTGAGGCAGATGAAGATTCTGATATCTTTAAGTCTACCCTCTTTGATACTTTTAAAACGATTTAATCTAGAATACATGATTTTTCTTAAAGCCATATTCTCCCACTTTACAGAGAATATGGCTTTATTGCTTTTCTCATTAATTTTTAATAATCCATTTATGTTACTCTCATGAATAAAGGGTATATTATTACTATAGGAATATATCCTATTCATTAATAAACTTATAGAAAGGAGTTTACCTCATGGGAAATATAACTTTAGAACAAATTGATCTTATCATGCAACGTACACATGTTTCTTATTCAGAAGCTAAAGAAGCCTTAGAACAAGCTAATGGGGATATTCTAGAGGCATTGCTCCTACTAGAAAGAAAAGAAAAAGCGCCTAAAAAGGATAATCACTCTACTACCGAAAAGGTTACTTCTTTTGTCGATAATCTTAATAATACTACATTTATTATGGAAAAAGGTGGGCGTACTTATATAGATGTTCCCTTGTCTATTGCTATCATTACATTTATTCTTTGTTTTCATGTATCTCTTATTGCTTTGGTTATCTCTTTAATCATTGGTATAAAAATTCAGGTTAAAGGTGAGAATGAAATTGCTCGAAAAATTAAATCTACCTTTGACGATTTTACTAAATAATTTAGACTGACTAAATTTCTTTTAATTTCTTTTATTATGGTATAATAAAAGAAAACATTTAAGCTTTTTGTTTATTTATAAAGAGGGTGATTTTATCAAACGTATATTAATCATTGAAGATGAGGTAAAAATTGCACGTTTTCTTCAGTTAGAACTCCAGCATGAAGGCTATGACGTTAATATGTCTCATGATGGACGCGAAGGCCTTAATATGGCACTTGAAAATAACTATGATCTACTTATTTTAGATGTTATGCTTCCTTCTTTAAATGGTATGGAAGTTTTAAGGCGTATTAGACAAGTTTCAAGTTTGCCTGTTATTATGCTAACAGCTAAAGATGATGTCATGGATAAAGTAATGGGACTAGATTTAGGGGCACAAGATTACATAACTAAACCTTTTGCCATCGAAGAACTTTTAGCAAGAATCCGTGTACTTTTTAAATTAAAAGCTACTACTCCAACTGCTACTCCTGAAGTTCTTAAATGTGGCCAGTTAACTTTGGATCCAGAACGTTATGAGGTAAGCTATAATAATATTCCTTTAGCGCTTACCAAAAAGGAATTCGAATTACTTCAATTCCTTATGCTGAATAAAAACTTACTTATTACTAGAGAACAAATTCTCGAAAAGGTATGGGGATATGACTATTTAGGGGATACTAATGTTGTAGATGTTTATATCCGTTACTTAAGAAATAAAATTGACCAAAGGTTTGAAGATAAATTAATTTATACGGTTAGAGGAATGGGGTATCAAATAAAAGATGGAGAAAGCTAATTCTAAGAAAAAATCACCTGTTAGACTTATTGGCTCCGGCTTTATTTTTATCCTGAAAATTTTAGGTGCCATTTTAAATGGTACCTTTCTTGTTATCTTTAATCTTATAGGTTCTTTTTTTAAGAAATATCGTTTTTCTATTAGTTTCAAGGTCAACTTACTTTATAGCGTACTTTATACCTTCCTTTTTTGTTTAACTTATTTTACTACTCAATCTATCTATGTTTCGCACTTTAGAGATAATGCCGCCTTGCACCCTATTCTTAGAAATTTTAATGTACTTTTAAGTGTAGCTATTTTAATATCTTTACCTCTATTTTTAAGTATAGGACATTACTTGGTAACCATGATGCTTACTCCTATTAAAGATATGACTACTAAAGTGCAGAATATTAACGGTAATGATTTAATGACTAGATTAGATACAGACCTCTCTAAGGATGAATTAAAGGACTTAGCTATTACCTTTAATCAAATGATGGACCGTATTCAAGTTTATGTAGAACGACAAAAACAATTTGCTTCGGATGTCTCTCATGAGCTGCGTACGCCCCTCGCTATTATTCAAGGCTACGCTGATATGCTGGAACGTTGGGGAAAAGACAATCCTCAGATCCTAGAAGAAAGTATTTCTTCAATTGCCGAAGAAACAGCCAATATGAATACCCTTTTGGAAAAGCTTCTTTTCTTATCTCGTAGTGATAAACATACTTTAAAGGTGGATATCAATACCATAGATTTATCTGCTCTTTGTAATGATATCTTGAGAGAAACCAGCTTTATTGATGATGCTCATCAACTTATCTCTAAAGTCAGTCCTAATGTTATGCTTAAAGGGGATAGTGCTCTTATTAAAGAACTTATTCGTATACTAGTAGACAATGCTTTAAAATATACTCCTGAAGGAGGTAGTATTACACTAGGTTGTGCTACCACTAATCAAAATATCGTATTATCCGTCAAGGATACTGGTATAGGTATTCCTAAAGAACATATTCATAAACTCTTTGAACGCTTTTATAGAGTAGATGAGGCCCGCAATAAAAACACTGGTGGAACAGGCTTAGGTTTAGCTATTGCACATGAAATTGCCGAGACCCATCAAGCTAAGATTTTTGTTAATAGTGATATTGATGAAGGTACAGAATTTGTTATCTTTTTTCCACACGAATAGTTCTAATAGTGTGAAGGACTCTTTGAATAGAAAAATACCTAAATAAATTTCTCTTATGAACATAGAAAAACGTCTTAAAAAGGCTATAACCTAATTAAGACGTTTTTCCATAAACAATTTTAATTCACACACATACTTAATGAATAAGCTAACAATGATATTTAATTATGACTCGCCTTTGTAAATCCCATTTTACATAACCAACCATCAAAGCCTTTAGGATTACGAGTCTGAATTAATACAACTCCTGGCCCACGAAAGCGACATACGAGACATTCTCCAGAAGCAATACTCCTTAACCAGCCATTATTAGAAGCTTTTTCAATATTATATTGCATATAATCGGCCCATGCTACCAGATGTCCATTATCTACTATGTACTCTTCTCCTGGTTCTAAATTAATGGCATGAATAGAACCATACGAACTTAAAAACACAGTTCCTCTTCCACTCACATTTAAAATGAAAAATCCTTCTCCTGAAAACATACCTCGAACTAAATTTTGAGCTTTGGTACTTACCTCAACACCTTCTGTAGATGCTAAAAATCCATCTTTTTGTACACGTAAACCATATGACCCATCTAATTCTACATCAATAATATCTCCTGGAAGAGGATGTCCAAATAATACTTCTCCATCCCCTCTGACAGCAGTCAAATATTGAAAGAAGAAACTCTCTCCCGCTAACATACGTGTAAGACCTCTTACAATGCCTCCTTCTGTTCCTCCTGTAATATCAATCGTATTAGACATGCCTATCATGGCATCTGATTCTGCCTTGATTCGTTCGCCTCTACTTAATTGATACTTTACAATAGGAAAAGCCCTTTCATACAAAATTTCGTACTTCATTTCTTGTCCCCCTTAAATTAATAAAAAATATATTTCTAGCTATATCAACTCTGCTTATGAAAATGTTAACAATCTTATATTGCTTATATTTATATTACTTATACTTATATTACTTTTTTACGTATTCTTATTCTTTAACAAATACGACCACTACTGATGAATAACAGCATAAATATCTCTTTTACTCACACCTCTATCCTTTGCTACCTGTTTCATCGCATTCTTTTCATCCATTCCTTTACTGGTATAGATTTTCATATGCTCTTCAATAGACATGTTACTCCATCCTTCTTGGATTTCCTCTTGAAGTTCTTTTTCATCTTTACCTGCTAGAATTAATACATATTCTCCTCTAGGTTCTTCTATTTCAAAGTGCCCAATAGCTCCTGATAAAGTAGTTTTCAATACAGTTTCGTACTTCTTAGTCAATTCTTTAGTTACTGTAATCCCTCTATCACCTATTGCTTCATATAAGGTTTCCAAAGTCTTAATTAAACGATGTGGTGCTTCATACAGAATTACTGTTCTTGTTTCATCTTTTAATCTATCTAGAACTTGAACTTTTTCTTTTTTATTAGTTGGCAAGAAACCTTCAAATATAAATCTTCTTGTAGATTGTCCAGAAATAATAAGTGCTGTAATCCCTGCTACTGCTCCAGGTGCAGAAGTTACAGTAATACCTTCCTCTAATGCTAATCTAGTTAAATCTTCCCCCGGATCCGAAATACCTGGTGTCCCTGCATCTGTTACTAAAACGATATTTTTTCCTTCTTTTAAAAGACGAATTAATTCTGGCCCTTTTTCTATTTTATTATGTTCATGATAACTAATTAATTTTGTATGAATATCAAAATGATTTAATAATTTCTTTGTATGTCTAGTATCCTCTGCTGCAATAAAATCTGCTTCTGTTAGTAATCTAACTGCTCTATATGTTATATCTTCTAAATTACCTATTGGTGTCGCACATAAGGTAAGTATGCCATAATCCATTTCATGGTCCTCTCTTATCTTTCGTATTAATACTCTTTTTATATTATATAGCCTTTTTTAAAATTTATATACCCTCCTATATAGAACTTATTATTTTAAGATCATATAGCAGCACACTTATCTCACCATTTAATTTTATAAAAGTACTAATCTTTACTATGCACCATTTATTTTATATGAAGCTATCTACTATGCTACTACCCTTTTTCCTCTAGTATATCTATTTTCTATTCTAGATTTCCTATTAAATATCATATTTGTACATCTTCTCCTGCCGATATGATAGATTAATAAATTCAATTTATTTACTATATTTATCATGTTATTTATACCTCAGAGATTTGCCTACTCCTTATTAAACATACGAATCATATCTTCCATATTATAGTTTGCTCAATATTTTTATTATTTTTTATACTGCAAATGTCTTTCTTATAAAAAGTGCTTTTAAAAATTAGTGTCTATTAATCTCAATAAATAAAAGCGCTATATAACTAGAAATTTATACTAGTTATATAACGCTTTTATATTTAGAAAAATCCCTCTTCTATTTTATAGAGTATTTATGCATTTCATGGCTGAGCTTTTATTCTAAGCCTTATTCTTGACGGCCCTTTTTTCCATAAATCTCATTAATTTCATCAGTATAAGTGCCATCCTCATTATAGACGGTTAAAGGTGATTGAACCCTTAATTCAGGTTTCCCATTCTTAACACCCTCTACTAATACCATAGTTGGTTCCTTGCCTTGCTTAGGATAAATCATTCGCATAACCTTTGGTTCAATATTATATTGTCTCATGGTAGCAAAGATATCCACCAAGCGATGAGGTCTATGAATCATACACATCTTTCCACCATATTTTAACATATAGCTTGTCGCAGAAATAATATCTTCTAATGTACATGCTACTTCATGCCTAGCAATGGTTTTCGAAGGATGTTCATTTTTAAGACCTGCATGTCCTTTCATATATGGTGGATTACAAGTAATAATATCAAAATAGCCTGTGCTAAAGTGTTCCTTATAATCTTTAATATCCATAACCTTCATTGTTACATCTGTATCTATTTCATTTAACTTAACGGACCTGCTTGCCATTTCTATCATTTCTTCTTGGATATCAATACCTGTAAAATGACCTTTACCATAAATAGCATGCATGACAATAGGAATAATTCCCGTTCCAGTACCTATATCTAATACCTTCTGCCTTTGATTATTTACCTTTGCAAAATGAGCCAATAAAATAGCATCAATCCCGAAGCAAAATACCTCGGGATTTTGTATTAATTTATAACCATTTCTCTCTAAGTCATCAACTCTCTCATTCGAGCGTACTAAAGTCAAATCCTTCATACTCTTTGTCTATTTCTCCTCCATTGTGGCAACCTCCACATTTCTTCTTCTTAACAATCTTAAGGTCTGTAGAATGATACATAATTGCCTCTTTTTCATCTTTATCTTTCTTCTGAACAGCTACTTTAATTTGCTCACGAAGAACATTTACAGACAATACTTCACCTTTTCCATCTGGTGTTATAACAATATCACCTACAACAGGTAGACGTCCTCTGATTTCAACATAGCAATCCTGTTCATACTTTAAACAACACATTAATCTACCGCAGATTCCTGATATCTTAATAGGATTAAGTGATAAACTTTGCTCCTTCGCCATTTTTATAGATACAGGTTGAAAATCTCCTAAAAATGAGTTGCAGCATAAAGAACGTCCACAAATTCCTATACCACCGCACATTTTAGTTTCATCTCTTACACCTATTTGTCTAAGTTCAATACGTGTCTTAAAGATAGAAGCTAATTCTTTGACTAACTCTCTAAAATCTACACGTTCGTAAGACGTAAAATAAAATAGAACTTTATTATTATCAAAAGTATATTCTACATCGATTAGTTTCATATCTAATTGATGCTTGATAATCTTTTCTTTACAAATAAAGAAGGCCTCTTTTTCCTTTACTTTATTCTGCTTATATCTCTCATCATCTTCTTCTGTTGCCAATCGAATTACCTTTTTTAGAGGTTGTACCACTTCTTCTTCTGCTACCTCTTTATTAGGAATTACCACTTCTCCATATTCTACTCCCCTTGCTGTTTCAACAATGGCATGTTGCCCTTGATTATATAACACATTATCCTCGGGTGCAAAATAATAGACTTTACCGGCACGTCTGAATCTTATACCAATAACAGTTATCATTTTTTTCTCTCCTTCAATTTGAGTAATAAATTCTCTATAACAAACGTACTATATATATTCTGCTTTATATCTAAAATTGCATGTTTAATCGATTCTATATTCTGACTAACTTTATTATACGTTAATTTTTGGGACATGTCCAACAACTGTTTTTGGTAATCCAAATAATATAAATCTCTACTATTAGTGGTCTTTATTACTGCTATATCTCTATACCAAAACAACCAAAATTCTAAAATTTTCTCAATGTCTTCTTTTTGATCTGTTATTTCCTTTACTAAGTCATATAATTGTAATAAGTTGGCTTTATTTAGTCTCTCTATATACTCTACACTTTGCTTTCTAAGTTGTAAATAAAGTTCATCTTGAAGAATATCATTGATAACACCTATGCTACCTTCTGACAGCTTAGTATATACCTCTTTTTCTTCTCCACTTATACCTTTACGTTCCAAATATGAACTCATTTTTTCCTTACTTAATGGATTAAATCTTACTGTTATACAACGAGATTTAATAGTAGGTAACATGCTAGCTAAATTCTCACAAACTAAAATAACAATACCATAGCTAGGTGGCTCCTCTATAGTTTTTAGCATTGCATTTTGACCTTGTACATTAATTGTATCTGCTGCATTAACAATAATAATTTTATGTTCAGCCTGATAAGGTTTAATCTCCATTTCTCTTACGATATTCTCTCTAATGTTATCTACCTTTATAACCTTTGTATCTTTTTCAATCGTAATAATGTCAGGATGAGTTCCCACTTCAACCATATGGCAAGATTGGCACTCATTACAAGCCTTATCATTTTTTCTTTGCTCACACAAAATAGCCTTTGCTAACTTTCTAGCAAAAGTTTTTTTTCCTACACCATAAGGCCCTTCAAATATATAGCTATGGGATAAATGATTTTTAGTTAATGCTTTAATGAAATATTCTTTTGCATCTTCATTACCTATTATATCTTGAAATTCCTTCATTCCCAGTCGCAGTAAGGAAATATTCCTCACTACCCTCCTTTTATCTTAGTAAACTTTAAATACCCTATTAATCCGTCTCTAAATACATATTTTATTGTATTAAAAATGTTCGTGAACTCTTCACGAACATTAAGTAATAATATCTAATACTAACCCCTGTATCTCACCGATACGGTCTAAAATATTAACTTGGTCTTTTTCTGAACTAATTAATTCCTGTGCTAATTCATCTAGCTTATCATTTACTAGCCTAACAATACCGTAAACACGATGTCTACCTCTTTTATCTAGAAAGTTCTCTCGAGAAAATTTATGAGAATTTGCTACTACCTCATTAATAAAATTAGAAATCATCGTCCTATAAACTTTTAAATCTCTAATGTCCATATGCTCTGAAATTTTTTGACCTTGCTTAGTAATTTCGTCAACCATTTCCTTAAGTTTTTCTTGAAGCTCTGACTGATCAATTTGACTCAGTAGGGTAAATTTAAAACCTTTATCCACCTTAGCTTCAGATACTGTAGAAATTTCTCTTAGAGTTGGCATCTGAACCTGATTAATTTGTATGTTAGCCATAGTAAATTCCCCCACTTTCCCTTTTTTAATGCAACTTCCTTCAATTTATTCTATGATAATAATCTATTAATTGCAAGCATGTACGTTATCTTAATGGACTTATTTTAACTTATAATATATTCTTATACCTATATTTATATTATCTTCTATAGTATATAAACTATATATTATAACTAACCCCTAATCTATAATACACTTATTGCTTTCTTGAATCGGATTTTTTATTATCCTTGTTTAAATATAATCTTTTCTGTACAAACCAATGGATCTTTATAGATATGAATCTAGTTTTATAATCCCATAAGCTTACTTATACATATGTAAGTTTATAGGCTCAAACACCTACATTCAAATAGAACTTGGCTTATATACCATTATAAAAAACATAAACTTATCAATGTAGATACTATATAAATACTAGTTTATAAACATATATATCTAATTTACTCTTAATCTAATTAAAGCATATCCATTCTTTTATCTATCTAATCACTTGTTTAAATTTATTACATTATTAACTAATTGTCCTTATTCTATCTTTAATCTCTTTAATACATTGATCTAAGTTTAAATTCTGATATCTTTTGGTTATTCTATTAATATTGAGCCTTTCCTCACTAAAATCTTTATTATCGGCTAAAAACCTCCTACATAACTCATCATAGTTGGGCTGACTTTGTTGCTTTTCCCTACTTAAGGCTCTTTCCAAACGTAAACCATCTTCTACTTCTATATATATCGGGATGATATTTTCCATATTAAAGTATTTTAACAAATTACTATATGCCTCTAACGTGACAATAACAATATAATTATTATTATTCAAATCGATTTGTCCATCATCTATAGTGGCATAATACCAATTTCCATTAATAGTTTTATAACATCTTTGTTCAATAACTTTTCCTTCTCGAGTATAATGCTCTAACTTCTCTATATCTATGAAATAATAAGCTTCTCCATCTAATTCGTTAGTTCTTTGCGGTCTTGTTGTATAGGGTACAATAGGCTTTAAATTTAATACCTTATCATTTTTTAGCGCTTCAAAAATAGTATCTTTTCCTGTACTACTTTTTCCCATTAAACAAAATATTTTACCCATAATTACCTCCCTACATTTTATTCTTAAACTAAAATGCTACTATTTCTTAGTTTTACTTTAGATATGATTCTTTAATTTATATATTTACTTATTTTTGAAATCATTTAGCCCATCTACAACCTAATCTTATTTCATATAAAATTATTAGCTTATATAAATTCTATATTATATGAATCAATATTTCATCATCTATTAATTGAATACCTTGTAACTTGTCTTTAAAATAATAAATTAAATCTATATGTTGCTGTTCAATCAATTCTCCTATACAAACTAAAGGTATCCCTGGTGGATATAACATGATATTTTTAGCTGATTTTCTTGTTATTGCATCTTTAATACCTACCCATGCTTTATCACTATAGTAAATTTTTCTAGGATTAAATCCTTTTATAATGTCTGATACAATAAAGTTATTTATACCTTTGTTACTCTTACCTACTTCTAGTTCTTTATCTATCTCTTCTAAGGCTATTCTTAGTCTTGTCATATTCGAACTATTATCTGCCATTGTCGTCATTAAAATAACATATGTTTCTAATGCTGCCTCTACTGAAATATCATACCTTGTATTTAGTATGTCAGCTAATTCATATCCATCTATGTTAGATTCTATCGTTGAAATAATTATCTTACTCTTATCATATTTTTCTTTTTCCATATCTAATAGTCTTAAAACCATAAGATGATCATTTAATTCTTTTCTAAATACTAGTAATTCATCTACATATTGCTGTTGTATCTTATTCTTGTTTTCTATAATATACGATCTTATATAATCCATAATCCCCATCATCATATATGAAGGGCTACTAGTTTGTATCATTCTAAGACTTTCTATAACATTATCATATCTTATTCGTTCAGAACATATATGTAATAACCCACTTTGTGTAAGTGCTGGTAAAGTCTTGTGCATACTGTTAATGACTAGATCTGCTCCTTGATGTATACTACTTAGAGGAAAATCTTTCCCTAATACAAAATGTGCACCATGGGCTTCATCTACAATAAGTACCTTGTTATATTTATGAACTACTCTAGATATCTCTTTGATATCTGATACTATCCCTTCGTAAGTAGGGCTAACCACTAATACCCCCTTTGCCTTAGGATAATCTATTAGCGCCTTTTCAATTATATCTGCACTTATCTCTCCCAACATATCGTCTTCAGGTCTGTACTGTGGACTAATATATATAGGAGTAATTCCCCCTAAAATAAGTGCACTCCAAACGCTATGATGAGAATTTCTTGCTATAATTAATTCATCACCATCCTTGCAAACAGATAAAATACTTGCTATTATTCCACTAGTTGAACCATTTGTTAAGAATAATGTTTCTTTAGATCCATAAAAATTAGCCATTAATTCCATTGCTTCCTTTATAATGCCCTGTGCATCATATAAATTATCCATACCTATAGCTTCTGTATTATCTAATTCAATTATACTAAGATTATTAAGTCCTGCAGCAATTCCGAACTTATGCCCAGGCATATGAAATGCCAATTTTGACTTACTATATTGTAGTAATTTGTCATACAAAGGTGTATTCACCTAATCAACCCTTTTCTATTATTAATTATTACTTCTTATAGTTTACCTTACTATAGCTTCAAATACAAACGACTTAAAAGTTAAAGTAATTAGTAAAATAAGAATAAATAATGGACCAAGCTAAACTAACTTGGTCCATTATTTATTCTTATCTCCTTCTGGCGTCGAGAGTATAATCTCTTTAGCTACATTATAAAATTGGTCTACTAACATAGACTCATTCTTTCTATGATATTCACATAATCTACTAAATTCTATTTCCAATCGTTCCCTACTCTCTTCAAATAAACCTACATTAACACAATCTTTGCTATATCTCCTAATAATTTCTTGATATCTCTCAGGATTTTTCTTCACTTGGGTTAAATTAACCCCTTGATTAGCTAAAAATGTTTTTAGTTTATCAATTTCTTTTGCATTCTCTTGCGCACGTTTAAGTATTTTAAACTCCATCTGATTCATATAACATCCCCCATAATCTATTTATAAATTATATTCTAGCTTGTCGCTGTTTATTCTCCATAAATAGATTTATCTACTAAGTATGTTATATCTAACTTTTCCTTATCGATTGTATACGTACACTATATTCTCCATCTGGAGAGTCTATATTTACTATATCGCCTACTCTCTTTTTATAAATCATCTTTCCTAAAGGCGATTCAATACTTATTTTATTATTTATAGCATCGGTTTCCATAGTAGTAACTATTTCATACTCTATATTCATATCATCTTCTATAAAATAAACATCTACTAACTTTCCTAGTCCAACTTCTCCTGCTTCTGTATTATCAGTAATGATAGTTGCTGTTTTTATCATTCTCTCTAAATATTTTATACGCCCCTCATTCCTGCCTCTTTCACGTTTAGCGGCCTTGTATTCATAATTCTCACTCAAATCCCCATGTGCTCTGGCTTCTTTAACTTCTTCATTCCTTTGTTTTCTTACCACTACTTTTCTATATTCTATCTCTTTTTTCATATTATCAATGTCTTGTTGTGTAAGATAATTGTTCATATTATTCCTGTCCCTTTTTACTCTTATATATTATAAAAAATTATAGAAAAATACTTTTTTTACTTAAATACTAAAAAGGTCTTACAACTAACAATCTGTTAACTGTAAGACCTTTGATGTATGAGCCACCCGGGAATCGAACCCGGGACAACTTGATTAAAAGTCAAGTGCTCTACCGACTGAGCTAGTGACCCACATGGTGCCCAGAGCCGGAATCGAACCAGCGACACGAGGATTTTCAGTCCTCTGCTCTACCGACTGAGCTATCTGGGCATGTGGTAGCGGGAACAGGATTTGAACCTATGACCTTCGGGTTATGAGCCCGACGAGCTACCTAGCTGCTCCATCCCGCGTTATAAGGTATATGGAGGGAGAAGGATTCGAACCTTCGAAGCTATCGCAACAGATTTACAGTCTGCCCCCTTTGGCCACTCGGGAATCCCTCCATATTAATACAAAGACCATATTAGTCCCGTATCAAGCCGACGATCGGACTCGAACCGATAACCTGCTGATTACAAGTCAGCTGCTCTGCCAATTGAGCCACGTCGGCATGTAAATGGTCGCTATAGGGCTCGAACCTATGACCCCCTGCTTGTAAGGCAGGTGCTCTCCCAGCTGAGCTAAGCGACCATATCTAATAAGTAATAATTATTACTTATTTCTAATATATTTAATACATTAAGTATTAAAACGACCCAGAAGGGACTCGAACCCTCGACCTCCGCCGTGACAGGGCGGCGTGCTAACCAACTGTACCACTGGGCCATTAGAAGTTTATACTTCCAAAACTAAACACAATTTTTTATTCAACCTTTATTATCTAGGTCAAACCCTCGAACCGTTAGTATTGGTCACCTCAATGTATTACTACACTTACAGCTCCAACCTATCTACCTCATAGTCTCTAAGGGGTCTTACTCCTTTCGGATGGGAAATCTTATCTTGTGGTCTGCTTCACGCTTAGATGCCTTCAGCGTTTATCAGATCCAGACTTGGCTACTCTGCTATGCCTTTGGTAAGACAACAGATGCACCAGTGGTCCGTCCATCCCGGTCCTCTCGTACTAAGGACAGCTCCACTCAAATTTCCTGCGCCCACGACGGATAGGGACCGAACTGTCTCACGACGTTCTGAACCCAGCTCGCGTACCGCTTTAATGGGCGAACAGCCCAACCCTTGGAACCTGCTTCAGCTCCAGGATGCGATGAGCCGACATCGAGGTGCCAAACCTCCCCGTCGATGTGAACTCTTGGGGGAGATAAGCCTGTTATCCCCGGGGTAGCTTTTATCCGTTGAGCGATGGCAATCCCACTTTCATACCACCGGATCACTAAGTCCTACTTTCGTACCTGCTCCACCCGTCGGTGTCGCAGTCAAGCAACCTTATGCCTTTGCACTCTTCGAATGGTTTCCGACCATTCTGAGGTTACCTTTGAGCGCCTCCGTTACTCTTTAGGAGGCGACCGCCCCAGTCAAACTGTCCACCTGACATTGTCCCAGACCCGGCTAACGGGCCATGGTTAGAAGTTAAGTATTACAAGAGAGGTATCCCACCGGCGACTCCACCTAGACTGGCGTCCAGATTTCTCAGTCTCCCTCCTATCCTGTACATGTAATACCCAACCTCAGTATCAAGCTACAGTAAAGCTCCACGGGGTCTTTCCGTCCTGTCGCGGGTAACCAGCATCTTCACTGGTACTACAATTTCACCGGGTGCGCTGTCGAGACAGTGCCCAAATCATTACGCCTTTCGTGCGGGTCAGAACTTACCTGACAAGGAATTTCGCTACCTTAGGACCGTTATAGTTACGGCCGCCGTTTACTGGGGCTTAAGTTCAAAGCTTCGTCTTGCGACTAACCTCTCCCCTTAACCTTCCAGCACCGGGCAGGCGTCAGCCCTTATACATCACCTTCGGTTTAGCAAAGACCTGTGTTTTTGTTAAACAGTTGCTTGGGCCTATTCTCTGCGGCCTACCTAAGTAGGCACCCCTTCTCCCTAAGTTACGGGGTCATTTTGCCGAGTTCCTTAACAACGCTTCTCCCGTCGGCCTTAGGATTCTCTCCTCATCCACCTGTGTCGGTTTACGGTACGGGTACCTATCACGCAATAGCAGCTTTTCTCGGCAGTGTGGGTTCAGCAACTTCTCTACTTTAATTTCGATCCCCATCACACTTCATCCTCGTTCCCCGGTTTTTCCTTGGGAATGCGACTTTGTGCTTGGCCCAGGATACCATTCCTGGGATTGCCTACCCTCCTGCGTCCCTGCAGTTCTGATAATAGGTAGTACTGGAATATGAACCAGTTGTCCATCGACTACGACTTTCGTCCTCGCCTTAGGTCCCGACTTACCCAGAGCAGATCAGCTTTACTCTGGAAACCTTGGATATTCGGCCTACAAGATTCTCACTTGTATCTCGCTACTCATTCCGGCATTCTCACTTGTAATTACTCCACAGCTCCTTACGGTACTGCTTCTGCGTCGTTACAACGCTCCTCTACCAATCCAACTAAGTTGAATTCCATAGCTTCGGTGGTGTGTTTTAGCCCCGGACATTTTCGGCGCAAGATCTCTCGACTAGTGAGCTATTACGCACTCTTTGAATGAGTGGCTGCTTCTAAGCCAACATCCTAGTTGTCTTCGAAATCTCACATCCTTTTCCACTTAACACACACTTGGGGACCTTAGCTGATGGTCTGGACTGTTTTCCTTTTGACCACGTGTCTTATCACTCGTAGTCTGACTGCTGACGGTATCTTGATGGCATTCTTAGTTTGATATGCTTCGGTAAGCTTGTGGGCCCCCTAGGCAATTCAGTGCTTTACCTCCATTAGACTCCTATCAACGCTAGCCCTAAAGCTATTTCGAGGAGAACCAGCTATCTCCGGGTTCGATTGGAATTTCTCCGCTACCCACACGTCATCTCCACCTTTTTCAACAGATGTGAGTTCGGACCTCCATTACCTTTTACGGTAACTTCATCCTGCACATGGGTAGGTCACCCGGTTTCGGGTCTACTAACAATGACTATTTTGGCGCCCTATTCAGACTTGGTTTCCCTTCGGCTTCGTACCTCCTGGTACTTAACCTTGCCACAGCTAGTAACTCGCCGGACCGTTCTACAAAAAGTACGCGGTTGCACATCATATGGTGCTTCCACTGCTTGTAAACATAGAGTTTCAGGTTCTCTTTCACTCCCCTCCCGGGGTTCTTTTCACCTTTCCTTCACAGTACTATGCGCTATCGGTCACCGAGGAGTATTTAGGCTTGGGGGGTGGTCCCCCGGCTTCCCACAAGGTTTCTCGTGTCTCGTGGTACTCTGGATACTGCTAGGCTTCACTTGGATTTCGCTTACGGGATTATCACCCTCTTTGATGAGACTTTCCAGACTCTTCAGCTATCCGCATTCTTGCCATGTCGCAGTCCTCAACCCCAGATTACAAGTAATCTGGTTTGGCCTGTTTCCCTTTCGCTCGCCGCTACTTAGGAAATCGATGTTTCTTTCTCCTCCTGAAGGTACTTAGATGTTTCAGTTCCCTTCGTTCCCTTCCTATAGTTATGTATTGGCTATAGGATGACAGAGGTTTGCTCTGCCAGGTTTCCCCATTCGGATATCTACGGATCAAAGTTTATTTGCAACTCCCCGTAGCTTTTCGCAGCTTATCACGTCCTTCATCGGCTCTCGGTGCCAAGGCATCCACTCTACGCTCTTAGTAGCTTGACCTATTGCTCATTATTGAGCGGTCTAATCATGTTTTCACATGATTGGTGCCTTGTTAATTATCATTTCTGATAAAAACAAAGAATGTTTTAAGTCATTTCTGACTATATCGGTTAAATTGTAGATTTTACACCCTGACAAACATTTTTGCATTATACAATGCGTGTACATTTATCGTTAGGCGCAAGTTATATTGCTATAACTTACAAATCTATTTTAAATTGTGTTTAGTTTTCAAAGTACAAATTGTCCTATTATAAGGACAGTGGAGATTAAGGGATTCGAACCCTTGACCCCCTGCGTGCAAGGCAGGTGCTCTCCCAACTGAGCTAAACCCCCATAAATGTGGCAACCACTTACTCTCCCAGTCAGTCTCCCGACAAGTACCATCAGCCGCTTAGGTCTTAACCTACGTGTTCGGAATGGAAACGGGTGTTTCCCCTAAGCGCATCATCACCACAAATGAGTGAAATATTCATTTAGTTCAATGAACTTTCAAAATAAAATAGTAACTAACAAACCATCGATTTCTATCCTTAGAAAGGAGGTGATCCAGCCGCACCTTCCGATACGGCTACCTTGTTACGACTTCACCCCAGTTATTGGTTTTGCCTTAGACGGCTCCCTCCCCGAAGGGTTGGGTCACCGGCGTTGGGCCCCCCAACTCCCATGGTGTGACGGGCGGTGTGTACAAGACCCGGGAACGTATTCACCGCGACATTCTGATTCGCGATTACTAGCGATTCCAACTTCATGTAGTCGAGTTGCAGACTACAATCCGAACTGGGACTGCTTTTTTGAGGTTTGCTGACTCTCGCGAGATCGCTTCCCTTTGTAGCAGCCATTGTAGCACGTGTGTAGCCCTAAACATAAGGGGCATGATGATTTGACGTCATCCCCACCTTCCTCCAAGTTATCCCTGGCAGTCTCTCTAGAGTGCCCAACTTAATGCTGGCTACTAAAGATAGGGGTTGCGCTCGTTGCGGGACTTAACCCAACATCTCACGACACGAGCTGACGACAACCATGCACCACCTGTCACCAATGTCCTAGCAAGCTAGGAAAGGTCCGATTAAAGACCGGTCATCGGGATGTCAAGTTTAGGTAAGGTTCTTCGCGTTGCTTCGAATTAAACCACATGCTCCACCGCTTGTGCGGGTCCCCGTCAATTCCTTTGAGTTTCAATCTTGCGATCGTACTTCCCAGGTGGAATGCTTAATGTGTTAACTTCGGCACCGAGACCCGTAAGCCCCGACACCTAGCATTCATCGTTTACAGCGTGGACTACCAGGGTATCTAATCCTGTTTGCTCCCCACGCTTTCGTGCCTCAGCGTCAGTTATGGTCCAGAAAGCCGCCTTCGCTACTGGTGTTCCTCCGAATCTCTACGCATTTCACCGCTACACTCGGAATTCCACTTTCCTCTCCCACACTCTAGTTCATCAGTTTCAGAAGCAGCTTAGAGGTTGAGCCCCTAAATTTCACTTCTGACTTAACAAACCGCCTACGCACCCTTTACACCCAGTAAATCCGGATAACGCTCGCTCCCTACGTATTACCGCGGCTGCTGGCACGTAGTTAGCCGGAGCTTCTTAGTCAGGTACCGTCATTTTTTCTTCCCTGCTGATAGAAGTTTACAATCCGAAGACCTTCTTCCTTCACGCGGCGTCGCTGCATCAGGCTTGCGCCCATTGTGCAATATTCCCCACTGCTGCCTCCCGTAGGAGTTTGGGCCGTGTCTCAGTCCCAATGTGGCCGTTCACCCTCTCAGGCCGGCTATGGATCGTCGCCTTGGTGGGCTGTTATCTCACCAACTAGCTAATCCAACGCGGGTCCATCCTATGCCGATAAATCTTTACTATAATAATCATGCGATTACCGATAGTTTATGCGGTATTAGCGTTCGTTTCCAAACGTTATCCCCCTGCATAGGGCAGGTTACCCACGCGTTACTCACCCGTCCGCCACTAACCTTGAGGAGCAAGCTCCTCGCAGTTCGTTCGACTTGCATGTGTTAAGCACGCCGCCAGCGTTCATCCTGAGCCAGGATCAAACTCTCATAAAAAAGTTTGTCCATGTAGTATCTCTACTACTGACCATTTTACTTAGTACAAGTTGTACTGATTCTCATCTCTTATTAGAGACGTAATGAATCGACTGGTTTATAGTTACTATTTTGTTTTCAAAGTTCATTTTTAAGCACTTTCATAAGTATAAATTATTCCTTAACTTATGTCAAGCTTTTTTGTTTTTTCTTCAAAAAACAAAGCGGAGAAGGAGGGATTCGAACCCTCGCGCCGGTTAACCCGACCTATACCCTTAGCAGGGGCACCTCTTCGGCCAACTTGAGTACTTCTCCGAATTATCAATATTTATTATTCCCTGTTTTCTCAGGACAAGATATATATTATCAAATGTTATTCTTTATGTCAAGCCTTTTTTAATATCATTTTTTTAATATAAAAAGACCCTTCCGTATTAAAACGTAAGGGTAAAATTTGTTGGAATATCTTTGATGCTTTACCTTTCACGTATAAAAATATCTTAACTCATTTATTAATTTGTTATTTGCACAGTTTCTTATTTCATAGGAAAAGAATACTTTTTACTAGCTTATATTCTTATTCCAATTTAAATGAGTAAAGTATTTGTTGGAATGATAAATAATAACATCTTATGTATTATGATATCATCTTATACAGTAGTTTACAATTAATATTTAGTATAAAGTAAATATTTTTAAATAAAATAAGAATTTTTCTTATTATTTCTCCCTATTTCTATTTTATAATTGTAATTGCTTGATGTCCCATTTGTTCCCACGCTAATTTAAAATCATTTTTATTTACGGCTTTATTAGGATAAGTCGAAAAAGGATCATTAATATATACATTCTCTTTATCAATACCAGTTATTATAACAGCATGTAATTTATTAGTCGTTTTTACAATTCCAGATGGAGTATGCCAGATTTCAAAATATGTATCATTTAGAGGTTTATATGTTGCATTAGTAATCACCCATATAGGATATCCCTGTTTTAAAAAATAAGTAATGTCACTAAATTCTACTCCTGTTAAATCGATTGCACTATCTCCAACATATTCTTTAGCTAACTCAGTTATTGGTCCATGATACACACCATATCCATTATTTTTGATATTGTACATGTCTCCCACAAATCCATCATATGGATTACCATAATAGATTCTTCCCTTATTATCCTTATAATAAGTAGTATCGTCTTTTTTTATGTTTTTAGCCAATGTCATTTTATCAATATCTATATTCATATATTGAAGTAGCATTGCAAGTGAAGTTACTTCACAGCCCCTGGGTAATTCTGGATATTGCCTAATCAAAGGAACATTAAGGGGCTCTATCTCTATTTCCTTATTTTGATTTTTCCAAACAAGGTTTGAGTCACTATTAAAATAGATTTTCTCATGATTATTATCTTTAGCATAATTAACTGCTTCTTTGAAGTTATCAAAGTCATGCACTGCTGTATCTGTAATAATAAGAAAAGGTTTAAAACTACTATAAACCCATTCATTATTCAATGTATTAATCGCTATACTCCTTTTAATCTTTTCTGCTTTTGACACAGCTTCCTCTTCAGTATCAGCCTCTGCTACGATATTCCCTGCTTTTTTGATGATATACTTTTTACTTGATGTAGGTTTATTTATAAAAGTAGGCAGCGCACCACCACTATGTTTAACATAATAGATATATGCCCCACCTACACTTGTTATTATTACTACTGTGCAAAGAATAAATAAGATTACCTTCTTCATTTATTTCTCTACTTATTCTTGTTCATCAACAATGTCTTCATCGGATACTTCTGTTATAGAAGCTTCCTCAACATTATCATCAATGAATTCTTCATTTACTTTTTCCATACATACAACCTGTACATCATCAGCAACATTTATTAATTTAACACCTTGAGCATTTCGACCTATAGAAGAAATTTGTGCAACTTTAATACGAATAATAATACCCTGAGAAGTAATAAGTAGTAACTCATCTTCTTCACTTACTGAAGCAACACCAATAATACAACCTGTTTTTTCAGTAATTTTATTAATTCTTAATCCCTTACCACCACGTTTTTGAGCCCTGAAAGCTTCTATTTGTGTTCTCTTGCCTAACCCTTTTTCTGTAGTTGTAAGAATCTGTTCACCTTCTTTTGGTACAGTTGCTCCTATCACCTCATCAGTTTCACCTAGATTAATAGCACGTACACCTCTTGCTGTTCTACCCATTGGTCTTACATCTGTTGCATCGAACATAATCCCTTGACCATTTCTAGTGGCTACTAAAATAGCATCTTTTGATGTAGTTTGATGTACATCAACTAGCTCATCTTCTTCGTTAAGAGAAAGTGCAATAAGCCCACCTTTCCTAATGTTCCTAAAATCCTTTAGAGGTGTTTTCTTAATTTGTCCTTTTTTAGTAACCATTGTTAAGAATGTATTATCTTCAAATTCTTTAATTGGAAATACTGCAGTAATTTTTTCATCTTTATCTAACTCTAATAAGTTAACAATAGCTGTTCCTCTAGCAGTTCTTCCTGCTTCAGGAATTCTATAACCTTTTATACGATATGCCTTCCCCTTATTAGTGAAGAACATAATATAATTAAAGTTAGTGGTTACGAAAAGTTGTTTGATAAAGTCATCTTCAATTGTATTAACACCAATGATTCCTTTACCGCCTCTATTTTGATTTTTATAGGTATCTAATGGAATACGTTTGATATAACCTAATTGAGTGATTGTTACAACGATATTCTCTTCATCAATAAGATCTTCAATATCATATTCATCTTCATCAATCGTAATATCAGTTCTACGCCCATCACCATATTTTTGTTTTACTTCTGTAATTTCATCTTTAATAACACTTAATAATTTATACTCACTAGCTAAAATTGATTTTAAGTATTCAATTTTTTCAAGGAGTTCTGCATACTCTTGATCAATCTTTTCTCTTTCAAGACCTGTTAAAGCACGAAGTCTCATCTCAACAATTGCCTGAGCTTGAATTTCAGTAAGCTCAATAGCTTCCATTAACTTATCTTTAGCTTCTTGAACATTTGCTGATTCACGAATAAGAGAAACTACTAAATCAATATTATCTAAAGCTTTACGAAGTCCTTCTAATATGTGTGCTCTAGCCTCAGCTTTATTTAATTCAAACTGCGTTCTTCTTGTTACAACTTCTTTTTGATGTTTTAAATACTCTTCAAGAATTTGCTTTAAGTTAAGAACTTTAGGTTTATCATCTACTAAAGCAAGCATATTGATACTAAAAGTATCTTGTAATTGGGTATATTTATAAAGCTGATTTAAGATAACTGTTGGATTTACATCTCTTCTAAGCTCAATCACCATAGAAATACCATTTCTATCTGATTCATCACGAATATCTGTAATACCATCTATTTTTCTTTCTTTAACTAAGTCTGCCATCTTTTCAATAAGTGATGACTTATTAACCATGTAAGGAATCTCTGTAACAACAATGCGATTCTTTCCACCTTGCATTGCTTCAATTTCAGCTTTAGCTTTAACTTTTACTTTACCTCTACCGGTCCTATAAGCTTGGTCAATTCCATATCGTCCATATATAGTAGCACCTGTAGGGAAGTCTGGGCCTTCAATGATAGCCATAAGTTCTTCTATCTCTGTTTCACGAACTTCGTGCTCTTCATTTTCTCCCATATAGTTATCGATCATTCTAATAACACCGTTTACAACCTCAGTCAAGTTATGAGGTGGAATATTAGTTGCCATACCTACAGCAATACCTGATGAACCATTAACCAATAGGTTTGGAAATCTTGATGGTAAAACACAGGGTTCCTTAGATGATTCATCAAAGTTTGGTCTAAATTCAACCGTATCTTTATCAATATCAGCTAGCATGAGAGCTGTCATTTTACTCATACGTGCTTCAGTATAACGCATAGCAGCCGGACTATCGCCATCAATAGAACCAAAGTTACCTTGTCCATCTACAAGAGGATATCTCGTAGAGAATTCTTGCGCCATGCGTACCATCGCACCATAAATTGAAGAATCACCATGAGGGTGATATTTACCCATGGTATCCCCGACAATACGTGCTGATTTCCTATATTGTTTATCTGAACCTAACCCTAATTCACTCATAGAGTATAAAATACGACGATGAACTGGTTTTAATCCATCTCGTACATCTGGAAGGGCACGAGATACGATTACACTCATAGCGTAATCAATATAACAGTTTTGCATCTCATCGTTAATATCTCTATGAATAATTCTGTCATAAGTTACATCATTTGTATCCATTTATTATTCTCCTTGCCCTTAAATATCTAGATAAGTTACTTTATGAGCATGTTCATTAATGAACTGGCGTCTTGGTTCAACATCATCACCCATAAGCTTAGTAAAGATTTCATCTGCTGCTGCTGCATCATCAATATTTACTTTAACAAGTACTCTTGATTCAGGATCCATGGTTGTTTCCCAAAGCTGTTCAGCATTCATCTCTCCTAGACCTTTGTATCGTTGCATACGGGTAATACCTGTTCTACCAACTTCTTCAAGTAACTTTTCTAATTCTTTATCATCAAATGCATAATGCTTTTTCTTATTTTTTTCAACTAAATAAAGTGGTGGTTGAGCAATGTATACATGGTCTTGCTCAATAAGTTCTCTATAATATCTGTATAAGAATGTAAGTAGAAGGGTCCTAATATGGGCACCATCTACGTCGGCATCAGTCATGAGAATGATTTTTCCATATCTTAATTTACTAATATCAAAGTCATCACTAATTCCAGCACCAAACGCTGTAATCATATTACGGATTTCTTGATTTTCTAGCATCTTATCAATTCTAACTTTTTCTACATTAAGAATTTTACCTCTAAGTGGTAAGATTGCTTGTGTTTTAGGAGAACGTGCACTCTTTGCAGAACCACCAGCTGAATCCCCTTCGACAATATATATTTCACATTTTGAAGCATCTTTTTCTGAACAATCTGCAAGTTTACCTGGAAGGGCATTTCCCTCTAAAGCACTCTTTCTACGTGTAAGTTCTCTAGCTTTACGTGCTGCATCTCTAGCTCTTGCTGCCATTACACCTTTTTGAACAATTACTTTTCCTACATTAGGATTTTGTTCAAGGAAATAAGTTAATTGGTCACCAAATACAGATTGAACTGCTCCAGCTGCTTCACTAGATCCAAGTTTGGTTTTAGTTTGTCCTTCAAATTGAGGATCTCCGATTTTAATACTGATAACAGCAGTCATACCCTCACGGATATCATCTCCTGTTAGGTTTTTATCTGAGTCCTTTAAAAGACCCATTTTTCTTGCATAATCATTTAGATTTTTTGTAATTGCCGTTCTAAATCCTGAAAGGTGAGTTCCACCTTCTGGTGTATTTATATTATTAACAAAACTAAAAAGGTTTTCAACGTAACTATCATTGTGTTGGAAAGCTACTTCTACTGCTATTCCGTCCTTCTCTCCTTCACAATAAAAGATCTCGTCATAGATAGGTGTTTTATGTTTATTAAGATGTTGTACAAACTCCTTAATACCACCTTCATAGTGGAAGGTCTTATTTTGCTCTTGTCCTTCTCTCTCGTCTACTAGTTGAATCTTAAGAGCTTTAGTTAAAAACGCAGTCTCTTTTAAGCGTTGTTCTAAAACTTTATAATCAAAAATAACTTCTTCAAAGATCTCAGTATCTGGTTTAAAACGTACATAAGTTCCAACTTTATTAGTATCACCAATAACAGTGAGAGGTTGTACTACATCACCTCTTGAAAACTTTTCTTGGTGTACTTTTCCATCTGTATACACTTCTACTGTAAGCCATTCTGAAAGTGCATTTACTACTGATGCACCTACACCATGTAAACCTCCAGATACCTTGTAACCTCCACCACCAAATTTTCCACCTGCGTGTAAAATGGTAAATACGACTTCTACTGTTGATATGCCTTTTTGTGGGTGAATTCCTACAGGAATACCTCGCCCATTATCGATAACAGATATTGTATTATCTGCATGTATCGTAACCTTAATAAAGCTACAAAATCCAGCTAATGCCTCATCAACTGCATTGTCTACTATCTCATATACTAGATGGTGAAGACCTTTGGAAGAGGTACTGCCTATATACATACCAGGCCTTTTTCGTACCGCCTGCAGCCCCTCTAATATTTGTATTTGATTTTCATCGTACGTTGCTGCCATAACTAAGATCTCACTCCTTTAATATTTACTCATAATCATCCAAGATTTATTATATACCAAAGTATTAATAAAGGCAAATTTACTAACAATTATAAAAAATATACCAAATTATTATATGCCGATATTTTCTATACTTCCTGCCTTTACATTATATAGTTTTCCAATTTTTTGTGTATTCCATACACTTTGTTCAATTCCTGTGCAAGTTATTAAGGTTTGAATATTTTGTGTGTACTTAAATAAGTCCCCCTGCCTATTATGATCTAATTCAGAAAGAACATCATCAAGTAAAAGAATAGGCTCTTCCCCTATATATTTTTTCATAATATTTAATTCTGCTAGTTTCATAGAAAGAACTACGCTGCGTTGTTGTCCTTGAGAGCCATAGGTCTTAACATCCATATCATTAATCAAAAAGGTTAAATCATCTCGATGCGGACCTATAGAAGTTGTCTGATAAAGAATATCTTTCTCTCTATACTTTAAGATTTTCTTTCCAAAGTCTCTAACTTCTACGTTAGGCTCATATATAACTTGAAGCTTTTCTTTATGACCAGATATATCATCATGAATTTTAGAAGCAATTTCATTAATTTCCTGGATAAATTCATGCCTTTTCTTAATAACAGCAGAAGCATATTCTTCAAGTTGCATATCCCATACATCTAACATAGATGCGTCTTTATTACTAAAGTATTGCTTTAGAGCTAAGTTACGTTGTTTAAGAACCTTATGATATTGACGAAGAGAGTAATAGTATAATTTATCAATTTGACACAATTCAATATCTATAAAACGCCTGCGTTCTTTAGGACTATTTTTTATAAGCTGCAAATCTTCAGGAGAAAACATCACAATATTAAGACATCCGAATAGTTCACCTAATCTACCGATTGGCATGCGATTAATTATAGCCGACTTTGCCTTAGATGTTAAATGAAAATCGATAATATCTTGTACATAATTTTTCTGAACGGCAAGCTTTACATGTGCACTTTCTTCATTCCACCTGATAATTTCTTTCTCTTTATGAGTCCTATGTGATCTAGCAGTTGCACAAAGGTAAATAGACTCAAGAATATTGGTTTTTCCTTGAGCATTATCACCTTTAAAAATATTAATACCTTTATCTAGGGAAATGTTTAGCTCTTCATAATTTCTGAAATTCGTTAAAGCTAACTCTTTAATATACATAAAGCTCTCCCTCGTTAGTTATTTAACTTTATAGGTTTCTCCATCAAACAAGACCTCATCACCAGGTCTTATTTTTTTGCCTCTTTGAGTACAAATCTCTCCATTCACTAAAACTAACTCTCCTGCAATAAGCATTTTAGCTTCTCCGCCAGTTTGTACCATTGACGCATATTTCATAAGCTGATCTAACTTAATAAACTCAGTATCAATCTTAATCTCTTTCATTTTCGTTCTCCTTCGCTTTTAAAGTATATTGTATACAAAATACCAATGAATAAATCGCTCTAAGATTCTAAAACGAATTGTAGAGCGATTATATCTCATATAATTATGCATTTACACGGATTGGTAAAATTAAATATTTATAGTGTTCCCCTTCTTCAGGTTGAATAATACAAGGTGTAAGGGATGAGATAAAGTGAATACATACATTATCATCATCAATTGCTTTAAGTGCATCTATTAAGTACTTAGGGTTAAATGCAATTGTAATTTCCTTACCTTCAAGTATTACATCAAGTTCCTCGCGAGCAGTACCAAGCTCAGCATTAGAAGTAATAATCATCTTTTCACCATTAATTTCTACGCGAATTGGATTCTTCTTACCTTCTCTAGAAATTAAAGCTGCGCGTTCAATACTCATTAAGAAGTTTTTACGATCTACCAAGATTTTTGTTTCATAATCAGGCGAAAATACTTGTTCATATTTAAGGAATTCACCTTCAAGTAAACGAGAAACAACTTTACTATCTCCTAAATCAAAGAGTACATGTTTATCGCCAAAATAAACTGTTACATCTTCTTTTTCTTCACTAGTCAAAATTTTATTAATTTCAGATAATGTCCGTCCTGGAATGACAACTTCAATTTCACCATTCTCATTTGAGAGTTGAAGCTGTCTATATGAAATACGATAACCATCCACAGATACCATATTTAGATTATTATTTTTAATTTGTAGCATTTCACCTGTAAGAATAGGCCTCGTTTCATCTTGTGCTACTGAGAAAATGGTTTGGCGGATCATTTCTTTAAGGGCTAATTGATTAACAGTGCAAATATTTGCTTTTTCTACGTCCGGAAGAGCAGGGAAATCTTTACCCGATTGACCAGCAATCTGGAATTTGGACTTTTCACTAATAATACTAGTCATAAAATTATCATCTGTTGAGATTTCAACAACTTCTCCAGGCATTCTTCTTATAATTTCTGAAAAAATCTTAGACTCTAGAGCAATATAACCTTCATTGATAACATCAGCATCAATAGTACTTTCGATTCCTAATTCAAGATTATTACCTACTAAAGTAAGTTTGTTATTAGAAGCCTTCAAAAGAATACATTCTAGAATAGGCATCGTAGTTTTTGTTGAACATGCTTTAAGCACAGTATTGATGCTATTAAGCAAAAGATCTTGTCTGCAATAAATATGCATGTGGATATCTCCTTTCGTGTAAAACCAATACAATTATTAAAGTTAATTTAGCAATAATAGTAGTAGGGGGTGTGGGTATTGTGGATAACCCTTTCAAGCCATTACTATCGTTATAAAAAATGATGTTTATACACATGTGGATGAGTTAAAGTTTTACTTTAGGCTTATCCACAATACTAACATCAAAAAAAAATCACAAAATTAATCCACAAAACATTCACGTTAATTTCACATGAATATACACAGATTTATTTAGCTGTAATTTTAGATTCAAGTTCATTAAGCATTTGAGTAAGCTCAATATCAGTTTGAATTTCCCTAGAGATTTTTTCAAAGCCATGAATAATAGTAGTATGGTCACGACCACCAAATTTTTCACCAATCTTAGGTAATGAGAGATCTGTGAGCTTTCGACAAAGATACATTGCTATTTGCCTTGGATAAGCAATATTACGGGTTCTCTTAGAAGATTTTAGTTCTTCTGGTTTGAGGTGGAAGTAAGTTGCTACTATTTCTTGAATATATTCAGCTGTAATAATTTTAGGCCTGTCCTTAGAAATAAGATCTTTAAGAGCTTCATTAGCAAGCTCTACTGTAATAGGTTTATTAGTAAGAGAAGAAAAGGCTAAAATGCGATTTAAAGCACCTTCAAGCTCACGAATATTAGATATAACAGTTTTAGCAATGAATAAAAGAACGTCTTCAGGTACAGATAAGCTTTCTATTTCGGCTTTCTTCCTTAAAATGGCGATTCTAGTTTCTAAATCAGGACTTTGAATATCAGCAATAAGGCCCCATTCAAATCTAGAACGTAAACGCTCTTCTAAAGTTTCAATTTCTTTAGGAGGACGGTCACTAGAAATAATAATTTGCTTATTAGCTTCATAAAGTGCATTGAAAGTATGGAAGAACTCTTCTTGAGTACGTTCCTTACCAGTGATGAATTGAATATCATCTATTAAAAGCACATCAATATTTCTGTATTTATTACGAAAACTTTCGTTTTTATCATCACGAATTGAATTAATAAGTTCGTTAGTAAATTTCTCAGAAGAAGCATAGATAATTTTAGCACTAGGGTTTTGATCCAAAATATAGTGAGCAATTGAATGCATAAGGTGAGTCTTACCAAGACCTACACCACCATATAAAAAGAGTGGATTATAAGCTCTAGCAGGTGCTTCTGAAACAGCTAAAGCTGCAGCATGAGCCATACGATTACTATTACCTACTACGAAACTATCAAAAACGTATCTAGGGTTTAAGTTACTAGGATTATTTAAAGGGTCTTGAAGCTGCTCATTTCTTTTTGCAGCTTTTTGTTCAGTAGTAGTTTGTTCATTTGGAAGCATGAACTTTATATTGTAATCCTTATTAAGAACTTGGAGAGCACTATTACGAATAAGCTCTATATAGCGTGTATTAAGAATTTCCTTTGTAAATTCGTTTTTTACACTAATGAATAGAGTATTATCTTCTATAGATAAGAGCTCAGTTTCTTTAAACCAAGTATTAAAGCTTACACTTGATGTCTCCATTTCTATAATACTAAGGATAGCTTCCCATTGCTTTTGATACAGCGGCGACATACTTAATCCTCCTATTTTATTTATTTA